>JBILYJ010000129.1:0-11428 GCA_044377795.1 Reyranella sp.
CAGCGACGGCGGCGGTGCCTGCAAGCAGGAGGTGACGTCGAGAGAGCATGGTTCTTGCTGAGCCTCCGGGGCCGTCGGGCTGTCAATGGACGACGGCATGGTGCAACATGCGTGCCGGCCGCCGCCGGCGACTGGAGTGATGATGGATTTCGACCTTGTCCTGCGCGATGTGCGGCTCGCCGACAGTACGCCCGATCAACCGACTACGGACATCGGCGTCGTGCAGGGCCGCATCGCCGCCATAGCGCCGAAGCTGGGCGGCAGCGCCCGGGAAGAGTACAAGGGCAACGGCCGCCTCGTCTGCTCCGGCTTCGTCGATACCCATATCCATCTCGACAAGGCCTGCATCCTCGGTCGCTGCGAACACAACACCAAGCGCATGCCGCATCTCGCCATGGAGCGCGTGTCGGCGGTGAAGCACACGATGACGGTCGAGGATGTGTTCGAGCGCGCCTCGGCGACCATCGAGAAATGCATCAGCCACGGCGCCACCCGCATGCGCCCCCATTGCGAAGTCGATCCCAAGATCGGGATGCGCGGTTTCGAGGGCGTCAAGGCACTGGTCGACAAGTACAAGTGGGCGATCGACATCGAGATCTGCGTCATGCCGCAGGAAGGTTTGACCAACAATCCCGGCACCGACGAGCTGATGGTCGAGGCGCTGAAGAACGGCGCGAGGGTCGTCGGCGCGGCGCCCAGCTACGACAGCGACAGCGCCGCCCAGATCCATCGCGTCTTCGAGATGGCGCGCGAGTTCGACGCCGATATCGACATGCATGTCGACAGCGGCCCCACGGCCGACCATCTCGACACGCTGCTGGTCTGCGATCTCGCCGAGAAATACAAATGGGGCGGCCGGGTCGCCGTCGGCCATGTCGGCAAACTCTCGACCATGCCGTTCAAGGACCTCGACAAGGTCGCGCGGCGCATGGCGGATACCGGCGTCGCCGCAACCGTGCTGACCGCGACCGACCTCTATCTCGGCGGCCGCCACACCGACCACAACGTGCCGCGCAACGTCCTCGACCTGAACTTTCTGACCGAGCGCGGCGTCACCTGCTCCGTTGCCTCCAACAACATCCTGAACCCGTTCACGCCGTTCGGCGACGGCCAGCTGCTGCGCCAGGTGAACATGCACGCGATCGTCACCCAGCGCGCCAATGACGACGAGGTGAAGGCGCTGTGGGACATGACGACCAAGTCGGCAGCGAAGCTGATGCGCAAGGAAGACTACGGCATCGCCGTCGGCGGTCCGGCCGATCTCGTCGTCCTCGATGCCCCCGATGCCGTCATGGCGCTCAGGACCATCGCGCCGGTCCTGGCCGCCTACAAGCGCGGCCGCCGCACCGTGACACGTGAACCCGTCCAGCTGCACCGGCCGTAATCGATTTAAACAAGAGGAAGAAATGTCGAAAGAAGAACTCGTCTCCCTGTCGTCGGTCGAGCTGCGCCGCCGCATCGGCACCAAGGAAATCTCGCCGGTCGAGCTGCTCGACGCCTGCCTGGAGCGCATCGAGGAGGTGAACCCCGCCGTCAACGCCGTCACTGCGATGTGCGTCGACCGGGCACGCAAGGAAGCCAAGGCGGCCGAGACCGCCGTGCGCCGCGGGGAAGACCTGCCGCTGCTGCACGGCCTGCCCGCCGGCATCAAGGATCTCGAGGAGACCAAGGACCTCCTCACCACCTACGGTTCGCCGCTCTATCGCGACTACGTGCCGGGCTACGACAACGTCATGGTCGGCCGCGTGCGCGCCGCCGGCGCCATCGTCGTCGGCAAGACCAACGTGCCGGAATTCGGCGCCGGCTCGAACAGCCGCAACCCGGTCTGGGGCGCCACCGGCAATCCCTTCAACCCGATGCTGAACGCCGGCGGCTCGTCGGGCGGCTCGGCTGCCGCGCTCGCCACCGACATGCTGCCGGTCTGCACCGGTTCGGACACCGGCGGCAGCCTGCGCAACCCGGCCGCCTTCTGCGGTGTCGTGGGCTTCCGCCCCTCGCCCGGCATGGTCGCGGTCGAACGGCGCGCCATGGGCTGGACTCCGATTTCGGTATTGGGCCCGATGGGCCGCAGCGTCGCCGATGTCTGCCTGCTCTTCGCCACCCAGGTCGGCCAGCACGACAGCGATCCGCTCTCCTTCCCGCTCGAGCCGGAAGCCTTTGCCGAGCCTTGGCCGGTCGATCTCGGCAGCCTGCGGGTCGCCTACACCGAGGATTTCGGCGGTGCGCCGGTCGAGAAGTCGATCCGCGAGACCTTCCGCGAGAAGATCAAGGCGATGAAGCCGTTCTTCCGCAGCCTCGACAAGGTGGACGTTGATTACGGCAGCGCCGACCGCTGCTTCGACGTGATCCGCGCGGTGAGCTTCCTGTCGCGCTACCACGACACCTACAACAACAATCGCAGCATGCTCGGGCCGAACATCATCGCCAACTACGAGCTCGGCGCGAAGCTCAGCCTGGCCGACTTCGCCTGGGCGCATGGCGAGCAGACGCGGATCTTCCGGGCCTTCCAGGAGATCTACAAGGAGTACGACCTGGTCATCGGCCCGACCGTCGGCTTCTCGCCCTTTCCCTGGAAGCAGCTCTACATCGAGGAGATGGACGGCAAGAAGCTCGGCACCTACTACCACTGGATGGCGACCAAGTACTTCGTCACGCTGACGTCGAACCCCGCCGTCTCGCTGCCCTGCGGCGTCGACGGCAACAAGATGCCGTTCGGCCTGCAGGTGGTCGGCCGCTTCCGCGGCGACGGCGAAGTGCTGGGCGCCGCCCACGCCATGGAACAGGCGTTCAAGACCAACCCGGTGCTCGCCCGGCCACTGCCCAACATCGCCAAGCTGCGCAAGCCGGTGCCGGCGCTGAAGTCGATCGTGACGCATCCGCCGAAGCTCAATGCCAAGGTCGCGCGCGGCCCGGCCCCCGGTGCGCTCTAGGCGCGCGCTTTAGTCACGAAGCAAGAGCCGCCAACGCCCGGCAACCCGCGAGGTTGCCGGGCGGACGGTCTTTGCCCCACACCATCTTTTCGCACCGCACCGCCACTTCGGAAGCCCTGCCCCGTTTGTGAGGGAGCGTCCCCGTCACGAGACGGGGTTCGCCCCCAAATGGAGGTAGCGATGAACAAGCTGAAGTTCTTGATGGTGACAGGCCTGTTGGCCGCGACCGCGGCCTGCACCCAGACCGGACCCAACAACCCGTATGCCTACAACACCGGCTACAATACCCGGCCGGTCAACAACAACGCCTACAACCCCAGCAACAACCCGTACAACAGCGGCTACAACAGCAACGCCGCCTACTACAACAACAACCCTTCCTACAACCCGAACGGCAACCCGTATTCACGCGCCGCCTCCCAGCGCGGTCCGAACGGCGACTACGACCGCGATGGCGTCCCCAACCGCAACGACATCGACGCCAATGGCGATCGCATTCTGGACGCCTTCCAGCGCTAGCTCGACGACTGCGAACATGATCGACCGGCTCCCGTAGAAATCCGGGAGCCGTTTCTGCGTCCGGTCACCACTCGATCACGGCTCGCCTTCAATAAAACGCCTTTGGGTCCCGGCCCCGCCGCCGTCGCCCGCAACTCTCCGTTCATGGGAACGTCCCGCTCTACACCGGACGTTCCTCCTGGAGGAAACAGAATGCGCTGCGTCAGTTGGCTCGCCGCCGCGAGCCTCGTGGTGGTGACGGCGGGGTGCGTTGAACAGTCCGGCTATCCGACGACTTATGGCTACAGTCCCGGCTACGGATCGAACTACGGCTATTCCAACAACTATGTCAGCCAGCCGAGCTACTACCGGCCGGCCCCGACCTACTACGCACCGCCGCCGCCCCGGCCGCAGGTGATCACCCAGACGCGCTACGTGCCGGTGCCGGTGGCCCCGCCGAGGCCGCAATATCATCGGGCGAGGGACAGCGACCGGGACGGCATCCCCGACCGCTACGACCGCGACAGGAACGGCGACGGCGTCCCCGACAAGTATCAACGCTCGCGCTGGTATTAGGCCAAGCAAAGCTTGGCCGTCATTCAGCGGCGTTTGCCCCGGATCTCCGAATCGTGCTGGCCGAGCGTCGGCGCGGGACGACGAACGCCACCCGGCGTTGCCGATAGCTTCAGCGGCACGCCCAGGGTCTTCTGCTTGCCGGCCCTGGCATGCTCAACCTCGGCCACCATGCCGCGTGCCAGGATCTGCGGATCGGCGAAGACCTCGTCGTGATGCAGCACCGGTCCGGCCGGGATGCCTTCCTTCTCCAGCGTCGCCATCCAGTCGTCGGTCGTGCGCTTGGCGATCTCGGCCTGCAGGATGGCGACGATCTGCTCGTTGTTCTTCACCCGGTCGGCGTTGGCCTTGAAGCGCGGATCCTCCGGCAGCTCGGACCGGCCGATCAGGGCGCAGAGCCTGCGGAAGAAGTTCTGCTGCGCCCCGCCGATGGTCAGCCAGCCGTCGGCCGTCTGGAACACCTGGTAGGGCGAGGAGCCGCGGTGCGCCTGGCCGAGCTTCTCGGGCCGGATGCCGTTGGCGAAGAAGTTGGCGGCCTCATAGACGCCCAGCGACACCGTGGCCTCGAGCAGCGAGGTCTCGACCCACTGGCCTTCGCCGGTCTTGTGCCGCGCCTGCAGCGCGCTCAGCACGCCGATGGTGAGATAGAGCCCGGCGCCCACGTCGGAGATGGCGAGCGGGATGCGGTACGGCGGGCCGTCCTTCGGGCCGGTGACCGACATCAGGCCCGACATGGCCTGGATCATCAGGTCGAAGCCACCGCGGCCGGCATAGGGGCCGGTCTGGCCGAAGCCCGAGATCGAGCCCAGCACCAGCCGCTTGTTGCGCGCGTGCAGCGCGTCCCAGCCGAGTCCCAGCCGCTTCATGACGCCGGGGCGGAAATTCTCCAGCACCACATCGGCACCGTCGACCAAGTCCCAGAAGACCTTGAGATCGTCCTCGTTCTTGAGGTCGAGTTTGAGGCCGCGCTTGTTGCGGTTCCACAGCATGAACGGCGCCGACTCGCCCTCGATGAACGGTGGCGCGCCGCGCATCGAATCGCCCTGCGGGCTCTCGATCTTGATGACGTCGGCGCCCATGTCGGCGAGCTGCATGCCGCAGAAAGGACCGGAGAGATGGGTCGTGAGATCGAGGACGACCAGACCGTCGAGCGCGCCTGCCATGTTGCCTACCCCAGAAGTTTGCGAAGATCGTCGAGCGTGCTCGCCCATTTGCTGACGCCGAGATTGTTCGACACGAGGCGGCCCGCCTGCACGATCAGGAAGCGCGGCGCCCCGCTCTTGCGTGGGATCTGGGCGAGGATGGGGGCGAGGTCGCCCGGCCAGTATCGCTCCTGATAGACCTCGCGGAAGCGCGCCGCCTCGACCTCTTCCCAGATGATCTGGCGGAACTCGGGCGAAGCGATCCAGGCTTCGAGATACTCGCGCTTCCAGCGCACGCAGGGCGGACAGTCCGGGCCGCCGATCAGGATCACCCTGATCTCGGCCGGGACGGCGCGTGCCGGAGCACCGGCGGCCGCCGCGACAGCGAGTCCGGCGAAAAGAAGCGCGCGGCGATTCATATCCGGTAATGTAGGCCCGCATGGCACGCGCGACCAAATCCTCTCTCGTCACCCTGGGTGATTTCTTCCACTTCGCCGTCGCGCGTTTTCGCACCGCGCGGCTGGCCTATGGTCACGGCACGACCAATGCCGTCGACGAGGCCGCCTTCATGGTGCTCGAGGCATTGCGTCTTCCGATCTCCCGCATCGACCCGTGGCTCGACCTCGTACCGACGGAACCCGAGAAGGCGCGCCTCATGACCTTGATCGAGGCGCGGATCGCGTTGCGCATGCCGGCGCCCTATCTGCTCGAGGCCGCCTACATGCAGGGCGTGCGGTTCCATATCGACCGCAGGGCGCTGATCCCGCGCTCTTTCATCGGCGACCTGCTGGCCGGAGGCGCCCTGCCGACGGCCAGGCCGCGCCGCATCCTCGACCTCTGCTGCGGCTCGGGCTGCCTCGCCATCCTCGCGGCGCTCGCCTTTCCCCGCGCGAAGATCGATGCGGTCGACCTGTCGGCCGGCGCGCTGGCGCTGGCCCGGCGGAACGTGGCGACGCACCGTCTCGGCGACCGCATCACGCTCCATCGTGGTGATCTCTTCAAGCCGCTGCAGGGCCAGCGCTACGACCTGATCATCAGCAACCCGCCCTATGTCGATGCCGGCGGCATGGCGAAGCTGCCGCCCGAGTTCAGGCACGAGCCGCGCATGGCGCTGGCCGCGGGCGACGACGGGCTGGACCTGGTCCATCGCATCCTGGCCGAAGCACCGAACCACCTGACCAAGAGCGGCGGCCTGGTGTGCGAGATCGGCCGCGGTCGTGCGCCCCTGGAAGCCGCCTATCCGCGGCTCCCCTTCATCTGGCTCGACACCGAGCTGAGCGAAGGCGAGGTCTTCTGGCTGTCGCGCAGCGATCTCGCTTAGCGGGTTGTTTTAAAAGGCTTTTCCGAAGTTCAACGGTCACCACGGCACCGGAGTCACGGAGGGGTGCGACTCCGGCTTCGATTGTTTCGTTTATTTCGTTTGTTTCGTTTATCTGCCCGACTCCGACCATGAATGGAGCCGGGCATTCCAACACTGACCTCACCCTGAGGAGCGAACGCAGTGAGCGTCTCGAAGGGTGGGCACGCGCACCCCGCCTGTTGCCCATCCTTCGAGACGGTCGCTGCGCGACCTCCTCAGGATGAGGTGGATGGGTCAAGGTGAGACGAAAGGCTGCTAGACGGTGTCGCCCAGGCAGATTCCCAGCGCGCGGGCGGTGCGGATGAGGGTGCCGTCGGCATCGACGGTGCGCGACCGGCCGACCACCTTGGCGAGCGGCACGTCGATCACCTGGCGATTCCACCAGGCCACCATGTGGTCGCCTTTTCCTTCCGCCAGCAGGTCGACCGCCCGCACGCCCAGCGCCGAGGCGAGCAGCCGGTCCTCCGCCGTCGGCATGGCGCCGCGCTGCACGTGCCCCAGGACGGTGGCGCGCGCCTCCGCACCGGTGGCCTTGGCCAACCGCTTGGCCAGCCAGTCGCCGACGCCGTGATCGGGCGCATCGGCGGCAGGATCCACCGCCTCGTCCGACTGGCCGGCGGCTTCCGCCACCACGACCAGCGCCGACGTGCGGCCCACCGCCCGCAGCTGCGCGATATGCTCGACGACGCGCTCCAGCTTCCAGCGGATTTCGGGAATCAGCACGACATCGGCACCGCCGGCGATGGCCGCGGCGATGGCGATGTGGCCGGCGTCGCGGCCCATCACTTCGAGCACCATGGTGCGCTCGTGGCTCGTGCCGGTCGGCTGCAGCCGGTCGAGCGCCTCGGTGGCGATGGCGACGGCGGTCGAGTAGCCGATGGCGCGCTCGGTGCGGCAGACATCGTTGTCGATGGTCTTGGGAATGCCGACGAAGGCGATCCCCGAGGGTTCCAGCAGCTTGCGCAGGATCGCGAGACTGCCATCGCCGCCGACGCCGATCAGTCCGTCGAGACCGAGCTGCTTCAGCCCCTCGACCATTTCGCCGGAACGATCCTTGCGGCTGCCGTCGGGCATGAGAAAGGAGAAAGGGTTGCCGCGATTGGTGCTGCCGAGGAATGTGCCGCCCTGACGCGCCAAGGCCGCGCTAAGGCGGTCAGGATCGAGCGGCACCGCCTCCACGGGACGCTCCAGCAGCCCCAGCGTGCCGTAGCGCAGCCCGACCGTCGTCCAGCCGTGACCATGATGCGCCCGCAGCGCCACCGCGCGGATCGTGGCGTTGAGGCCGGCGCAGTCGCCGCCGCTGGTGAGGATGCCGATCCGTTTCGTCATCTGGGTACCCCTGGCTGCCGTGCGGAAGACGGGTTGAAAGAACCAATCAATCCTGAAGGCGCAGCCTGCCGATGCAGGATGGCCGCATCAGGAAGCACTACCACACCTTCGCGGGCCACAACGCCCGGGCCAACCGTCGGCTCCAACAGGCTGTCGAAGCAGGTTTCCGGACGTGCCGGCGAGCAACACTCGCCCGTCAACGGTCACCACGACCCGTTACTGGAGCTCACACACCGAGCGCTGGCGACCAGGACCCGGCCAGCGCGAATCGCAGATCGCCAGGGTGTCGCCTCCGGTGCCGTAGAGCACGCTGGTCCAGGTTCCGTCGTCGACCGGGCGCACGATCATCGCCGCGAAGTCGCGCAAGCCGACGACATAGGCCGGGCTCCTGTCGAGCCCCTCGATGCGCACGGGCGCCTTGGGATTGTCCGGCGACGGCGGCGGCTGCACGTGCGACAGCTCCATGCCGCCGGTGCCGACCGCCAGATGAGGCGGGTGCGATCCCTCGAAGCCGATCGCCTGGAAACGGTGCATGTGGCCCGCGATGACCGCAGTGACGTGACGCGGCAGGCCGCGGCCGAAGACGCGGTTGATGGCCTCGCGCTGCGTCTCGTTGATGAAGCCGTAGGGCGTGAGGCCGATCGGCCCGCCCTTGTCGCGCTTCACCACCGCCCAGACCGGCCGGTGCGTCACCAGCCAGGTCGGCGTCGGGTCCTCTTCGAGCATCCGCGCTACCTCGCGATACTGCGTGAGGTAGGTGTCGAGATTGTAGAGCACCGCGTCGGCGGCGTTCGCCGAATCGACGGCGATGATGTTCAGCTTTCCGAGCTTCAGCCGGAACGGCCCATTGGAGACGATCGGGAAAGGCAGGCCGGCAAAAGGCTGGGCCGGCGGCGCGGGCCAGGCGCCGGGGCGCCAGTCCGCCGGCAGTTGCGGCGGGCATTCCTTCTGGTGATGCCCCGGTCCGAGCAAGGGCGAGCCGGCATCGAGCAGGTAGAACCAGCCGGGACCGCCGCGGCTGCAGAGCTCATGGTTGCCGCGGCTGAACAGCCAGGGCGCGGCGACCAGGAGCCTGGCGGCGGGCCTGAAGAAATCGTCGCGCCAGTTGATCCATTTGTCCGGGTTCGGGCTGCCCTCGATGTTCTGGCTCCAGTAGGCGGCGCCGATCGGCAGGCTGGCGATGTCCTCGTCGTCGAGATCGCCGGTATCGTAGACCTCCACACGCAGCGGCGCGGCATAGCCGGTGAGGCTGGGCGGCAGCACCAGGCTCCGTTCGGTGCCGCGATAATTGTAGTCGCCGACATGCACGATCAGGTCGGGGCGCTTGTCGGACTCCTCGTCGGACAGGATGCCGAACGGCCACACCTTGGCGAACCCGTCGCCGCTACAGGATTGCGGCTTGGCCGGGGTCTCGCCGCGGCAGCCGCTGTCGCCGATCAGCACCACGCGGCGCGGCGTGCCCAGCGAGACGGCGGCCAAGTCGATGCGACGATCGCCCAGGAAGACACTGGCCGCCTCGCCCACCGGATAGAGCGCCTCGCAGACCGTCACCGCGTCGAAATGCCCCCCCGGCGGGCGGCGGCGCGGCAACATCGCCGTGGAGGCACCGCCCGCCGAGGAGCGCAGCACCGGACAGGCGGTCGCGCGTTCGGCGACGCTGCGCACCATCGGCACGGGCCGGCCATCGCTGCCCTCGGCCAGCAGCACGAAGGCGAAGAAGTCCCGCGATGCGGTCTGCGCATGTGCGCCGAACGCCGGGAGCAGGAGAGCGAGGACAAGGCAGACGATGCGCATGGCAGTGAAACTCCGGAGGCGGTCGTTGTAGCAAGCCGGCCCCTCTCCCGGTAATCCACCCCGCAACAGCCGGTCACGTCCGGTCATGCTTGGAGGGCGCAAGAGGATCACGGCAGGGCGGCACACCGGACGGAGCAAGACTTCAGAGAGTTGATGACTGAAAGTGCCTGGCTGAGCCAGTTTGACGACGTTGGATTCGACACGCCATATCACTCCTTCGATGGAGAAGTAGAGGCTTCAACCACCCCACGATAGGCCGCCCACCTGATCTGGACCGTCACCAACTTTCGACCATAACCCTTCCAAGGGTTCATCTGGGGAATGTCGGACAACGCATGTTTGCCAACCTCGCGCTCGCGACCTTCATGGTCAGCCTCACCGTCGCCATCCATCTCGGCGGCCTGCTCGGCCTCTTGTGGGTGCTGCGCGACAGGGCGCATCGCATCCGGGCCCACGAAAGCCGCCTCGTCCCGCTCGGCGTCATCCTGTTCGTGGTCCTGGGGCTGGTGGCCATCCATTCGGTCGAGATCTGGCTGTATGCGGCCGCCTTCTGGGCGATCGGTGCCGTGGGAGACTTCGAAACGGCACTCTATTTCTCGACCGTGACCTTCACGACCCTGGGCTACGGGGACATTGTGCTCGAGGGCAACTGGCGGCTGTTTGGCGCGATCGAGGCGGGCAACGGGCTGATCCTGTTCGGCTGGTCGACAGCCTTCCTGCTTTCCGTCACCAGCCGGCTGAGATTGCTGGAACATGACTGGCTGGAGAAAACCGGCACGGATTGAGGCGTTGGTGCTGGTGCCGATGAGAAAGTCCAGGCCCGTCCCGCTTGCGTCACTGAAAGCGCTGCGCCAGGTCGACGTCATGCAGATCGACAACCGTTTGCTTCCGCCGGGGCTCGCCGCGTCGTTGAGCGGGCCTATCGGGAATTGGTGGTCTCCTGGCCCGCCTCCCGGCCTTCGGCGCAGCTCTGCTTGGTCTCCGGGGCATCGATCCCCCACAGTCGGTATGTCTGACCATTATGTTTGATGGTGTCGCCGTCGGTGACAGTCTGGGCAAGGCTGGGCGGGGCCATCACCAGAAGCGCCAGCGCGAAGCAACGACCCAATGCCGGAAAGTGCCTGGGATTGTCGATCTGAAGCAGCACTGAGCTCACAATGACAATCAGCCTCCCACATCTGCTCCACGACAAGGACCAGCACGGCAATCCCCGTGTCTACTTCCCGATGCCCAGGAGGCGTTCTCGGCAACCCGTTCAGGTGGTCGGATAGCCAGATGTGTATGCCGCAGACGAGGCACGATCGGGGCGGCCTGGAGCGACTACCTCACTGACCAGATGCCGATGCGTCTACCAGCTGGTTCGCTTGTCGGAGCCCCTATCCCGACCGTCTTTCGCGCCCTTATGACCTACGGACCGGGTCAATTCCCGCCACGTTCCTAAGCGCTTCAGCACGGGCTCGGAGTACGCTCGCCGGCTGGGGACCAGGTCGTCCTGGCGATCTGAATTGCTGTCCATAGTCTCTACACGCGGATGGTGGAACAGTCACAGGCCTGCTTGAACGCCAATTGAGGCAAACCGTGGGCGCCGGCCGCAGTCTCAAGCCGCCTGCAACACACGCCGGCCGGCGTCGGTGAGGCAGGCGCTGTGCCCGCTCTCGACCAGCAGCAACCCCTCATACCAACGGCCAGAGCGTGTGACTCATTTTAAGGATTCCCAAGCGGTTCGAATGGTGATTCCTCTCGAAGTCCGATCGAGAGGAGCCTTTGATGAGTGTCGAGATCACGCGTTTGGACCTGTTGCC
>JBILYJ010000130.1:0-11419 GCA_044377795.1 Reyranella sp.
AGAGCGGATATCCGAAGTGGGAAACGATGTCGTGCAGGCTCGCAGGCCGCCGCACGTCGTCGAAGTATTCGAGAACCTCGAAGACGCGACGGGCGGATTTTATGACACTGCTGGGCATGCTTCGCGACCCACTATGGATCACGGATCGGAGCCTGCGAAGAAGCCTGGACGATATTCACATATGTGAAAATAACCGACGGAGGGTATGGAATCCTGCGCGATGGGCCGGGATCGTGCGACGATGAGCCTGTGACATTGCGGAAACGAAGGGGAGCGGGAGGGTCATGAAGGACACCGATAGTCTCATTGCAGAGGCGGCCGAGCGGCTCCTCGGCGACCTGTGCGATCCGCAAACGGTCAACAACGCCAAAGACGACAAGTGGAATGACCGGCTGTGGCAGGCACTCGCCGAGAACGGGCTGATCCATGCCAGCATCCCCGAGGAACTCGGAGGATCTGGGGCCGGCCTGAGCGACGGCTTCGAGTTGATGCGACTGGCGGGCCGGTTCGCCGTGCCGGTGCCGCTGGCCGAGACCATGCTGGCGGGCTGGCTCCTGGCGAAGGGCGGCCTGGCCGTTCCGCAGGGGCGGATGTCGATCGCGCCGGTGCAGCCGACCGATACGATTGCGCTCAAGTACGACGGAACGCTGGCCGGGCGGGCCCGCGCTGTTTCCTTCGCGCGCGAGGCGCTCCACTTCGCGGTACTCGCCACCGGACCGTCCGGGCCTGCCGTGGCGCTGGTTGCCGCCGGCGATTGCCGCCGCGAGGAGGATGAGAATCTCGCGGGCGAACCGCTGGATGATCTGGTGTTCGAGGGCACACGTCCGCTGGCAATGGCGCCGCTGCCGGCCGGGTTTGGCCAGCAGGACCTCATGCTGATGGGGTGTGTCGTGCGCTCGCTGCAGATTGCGGGCGCCCTGGAGGACATGCTCACGCGCAGCGTCGCCTATGCCCAGCAGCGGGTGGCCTTCGAGAAGAAGATCTCGAAGTTCCAGGCCGTGCAGCACAATCTCGCCCGTCTCGCCGGCGAAACGTCCGCGGCCCTCGCGGCCGCGGGATCGGCCGCCGACACGCTGGCGAGCGGTACGGCCGACGCGGATGCCGTCTTTCTCGAAGCGGCTGCCGCGAAGATCCGGTGCGCGGAGGCGGCCAGCACGGGCGCCGCCATCGCCCACCAGGTGCACGGCGCCATCGGCTACACGACGGAGTACGTGCTGCACCGCTTCAGTCTCCGGGCCCTGGGATGGCGCGACGACTTCGGAAACGAAAGCTACTGGGCGGTCGAGTTGGGCAAGATGCTGGCCCGCCGCGGCGCCGACGATCTTTGGCCCCTCGTGGCCTCCCGTTAACCCCCTTGGGCGACCAGAGACAGGATTGCAAGACATGTCCTCAGCGCTGACTTTCGACCCCATCCGCTTGCCGGAAGCCTGCCAGTTGCTGCGGCAGGAAGTGCGTGCCTTCCTTGCCGAAGAGATCGCCATGGGAACCTTCGATCCCACCGGTGCCAGCATCGGCAACGACGACAATGCACGAGCCTTCGCCAGGCGGGTGGCGGCAAAAGGCTGGATCGGCATGACCTGGCCCAAGAAGTATGGCGGTCGCGAGCGGAGCTTCCTCGAGCGCTATGTGGTGACGGAAGAGTGCCGCATCGCCAATGCTCCGGTGAGCGTCTTCTTCACCGCCGACCGCCAGAGCGGCCCGACGATCATCAAGTACGGTTCGGAGAAGATTAAACAGTCGATCCTGCCGCGCATCGTGCAGGGAGAGCTTCACTTCTGCATCGGCATGAGCGAGCCGGGCTCGGGGTCCGACCTGTTCGCCGCCAAGACGAAAGCCACCAAGACCGACGGCGGCTATCTCATCAACGGCACGAAGATCTGGACCAGCAACGCCCACAAGGCGGACTATATGATCGGGCTGTTCCGGACGTCGGCTTCGACGAAGGAGAACCGGCGCCACGGGCTGACGTCGTTCCTTGTCGACATGAAGACCGCGGGCATCAGCTGCAATCCGATAGGACAGATGAGCGGCCTGCGTGAATTCAACGAAGTGGTCTTCCAGGACGCCTTCATTCCCGACGATCACGTGCTGGGCGAAATCGACGGCGCCTGGAAGCAGGCCACCACCGAGCTTGCCTATGAACGGTCCGGCCCCGAGCGGTTCCTCGAGACCTACTACGTGCTGACCGAGCTGGTGCGTGCCGTGGGCCCCCATCCGGACACGCGTTCCGCCGAAGGAATCGGACGCCTGGTCGCCCAGCTCCACACGCTGCGGCGCATGTCGGTGTCGGTGGCGGGAATGCTGGAAGCGGGCAAGGAGCCCGTCGTAGAATCCTCGATCGTGAAGGACCTCGGAACGGTCTGGGAGCAGGAGCTGCCGGCGAAGGTGAGAAACCTCGCAGCCTTCATTGAGCCGGTGCCCGGCAACCAGCCGCCGCTCGCCAGGCGCCTGGCCTTCGCCACGAAGGTTGCGCCGAAGCTCACCATCCAGGGCGGCACCACGGAAGTGCTGCGGGGAATCATCGCGCGAGGCCTCGGCCTGCGGTGACCCTCGCGGACCTGTGAGAGCGCGGAAATCGAACCGGCTTTCCGCGTGTCGAGGCGTGCGTCGAGGGCCTGGACTTTCATATACATGAAAGCAATGCAGTCGGTCCGAAACTGCTGGCCCCGGGCGCGCGGTCGAACACATAGTTCGTTCCAGCCAGGGTGAGGCCGCTCCAGCGGACTCCAAAAGCAAGGCAGCGCTCGGAGGAAATCGATCATGCGGGACGGCGCATACGAGTTGGCGGCGGGCGATTGCCGTCGGTCGCGTCACGGTCTCTAATCGTTCTTCGGGACAGGGCGGAAACATCAGGAGCGATCGTATGGCCAGCAGCAGCATCACCGTGACGCCGATCGCGGGTTCCCTCGGGGCGGAAGTGACGGGCGTCGACCTGCGCACGATGGACAATCATGACTGGGCGCAGGTCCACCAGGCGTTCCTCGACCACAAGGTGATCGCGATCCGCGACCAGGATCTGTCGCCGCAGGACCTGATGGATGTGGGCGCGCGGTTCGGTGAGCCCAACCACTATCCCTTCGTGAAGGGCATGGACGACTTCCCGTTCCTGTTCGACATCGTCAAGGAGCCGTCCGAGAAGCGGAACTTCGGCGGCGGCTGGCATTCCGACACGACCTACATGAAGACCCCGCCGCTCGCGACCCTGCTCTATGCGCTGGAGACGCCGGAGCGGGGCGGCGACACGCTCTACTGCGACATGGTCGCGGCCTACGAGAGTCTCTCG
Source organism: Reyranella sp. (assembly GCA_044377795.1). Taxonomy (GTDB): domain Bacteria; phylum Pseudomonadota; class Alphaproteobacteria; order Reyranellales; family Reyranellaceae; genus Reyranella. The sequence goes on from JBILYJ010000130.1 coordinate 3,284, forward strand.
GACCGCATGAAGGAGATGCTGGCCACGCTCAAGGGCGTGAACAGCGCCGGGCTGAAGCATCTCGGCGGCCGCAAGGCGCATCACTCGGTGGTCGGCGGCATGAAGATCACCGGCACCGAGGACGCCGATTCCTTCGAGGCGGTGCATCCGATCGTGCGCACGGTCGAGGAGACCGGCCAGAAGGCGCTCTATTGCAGCATCGGCCACACCGTCGCCTTCGAGGGCATGACCCCGGAGGAGAGCAAGCCGATGATCGACTGGCTGCAGGCGCACGCGACCCGGCCCGAATTCACCTGCCGCGTCCACTGGAAACCCGGCACGCTCACGATCTGGGACAACCGGCGCTCGATGCACAACGCCATCAACGACTATCACGGCATGCGCCGCCACATGCGGCGCTTGACCTCGGGCCCGACGAACCCGGTCTGATGCGGCAAAGAGACCTCTGCCGTCAGGGCATTTCGGTGATCGGCTTGGCGCGCTTTCGTTGTGTCGTGCGCTTGTCTATCTGAGACGTCCAACCGACCATCCGCGGGATATGCAATGACCGAGGCAACCGGGCCGCTCGCCGGCCTACGCATTCTGGACCTGACGACCGTTCTCTTCGGTCCCTTTGGCGCCCAGACGCTGGGCGATTGGGGGGCCGAGCTCATCAAGGTCGAGGGGCTCACCGGCGACCAGTGGCGCTATACCGGACAGTTCCGCAACAGGGGCATGAGCGGGCAGTTCATGGCCACCAACCGCAACAAGCGCAGCGTGGCGGTCGACCTCAAGACCGAAGGCGGCGCCGAGGTGCTTCGGCGTCTGATCGCACGGGCCGATGCGCTGGTGACGAACATTCGTCCCGCCGCCCTGGAAAGGCTCGGCTTCGGCTACGAGGCCTGCAAGGCTCTCAATCCCAAAATAATCTATGCGGCGGCGACCGGCTTCGGCCAGGACGGGCCCTGGGCCAAGCGGCCGGCGTTCGACGAGATCGTCCAGGCGGCTTCGGGCCTCGCCTCGTCCATCGGCACCGACGACGAGCCGGCCTTCGTGCCGAGTCTCGTCGGCGACAAGCTCTGCGGACTGGCGCTCGCCGGCGCCGTGGCCGCCGCGCTCGTCTATCGGGAGCGCACCGGCAAGGGCCAGCTCGTCGAAGTGCCGATGCTGGAGACGGTCGCGGCCTTCAACAGCATCGAGATGCTGGGCGGGCATGCGTTCGTTCCGCCGATCGGGCCCGTGGGATACAAGCGCGTCAAGGAGCGCAAGCCGGTCAAGACCAGGGACGGCTGGCTCACCATGCTTCCCTACTCCGGCGAGAACTGGTGCACCTTCTTCGAAACGGTCGGCCGTCCCGAATGCGTCGAGGAGTTCGCCGTCCGCGACCCGATCAAGCGGGCGGCCAACATCGACGCGATCTACGCACGCATGAAGGAGATCGCGCTCGAGCGCACCACCGCGGAATGGGAAGAGCTGCTGCTCAAGATCGACGTTCCCCATGCCTCGTTCGCGAAGATGACGGCAGTCGGCGAGCAGCCCCATCTGAAGGCCGTCGGCCTGTTCCAGAAGCTGGAGCATCCGACGGAAGGAACGATCCAGCAGGCGCGCCCGCCGGCGCGCTTCTCGGAAAGTCCCGCCGCCATCCACCGCCTGCCGCCCCGGCTGGGAGAGCATACGCGCGAGATCCTCGCGGAAGTGGGTTACAGCGACTCCGACATCGACGCGCTGCTCGGCGCCAAAGCCATCGGCGAGTCCGAGCCCGCGTAGGGGAGTCATTCTTGGGGAAGCTCGTCGGAATGCTCATGGTCCTCTTGATCGGACTCGTGGGAACGGGCCTGTATGTGGCGCCGGGCTGGATGGCGGCCCAGATCGTCGCCGTGTTCGGCGTTCCGCCGCCCGATGACCGAAGTGTGTTGCCTCGCTTGAAGACGGTCGTGATGGAGGCCCTGGTCAAGGAGCGAGCTCCCTGCAACGGCATCCACAGGATCGAGTCGCCGCGACGGGCCGAATACGACGCCGTATTCACGGCCGTGTGCCTGAACGGCGCGAGCTATGGCGTCCGCTTCAAGCCCACGGGCGAAGTCATGCTTTCGCCGATCAGGTGACGCCGCCGAAGTGAGCGATCAGCGATGTGCCGGGCAGAGCGACAGATAGAGGAAGAAGGCCATGACCGGCAGCACCAGCCAGTTGAGTGCGGCGCCCGGCGCCGTGCCCATCGTCGTCACCGGCTTCAGCTGTCCCGCCAGGCCGCGCAACACAGGCTCCAGCGTGAAGACCAGCAGCACGAGCGGCACCGTTCCGCGCCAGCGCAGCAGCAGCACCCAAAGCAGCAGGGCGAGGAGGAGCTGGATCGCACCCCACTGGCCGAAGATCGCCACGATGTTCGAGCCGCCGTCCAAGCCCGCGACGTCGATCGTGGCGATCGATTGAGCGCCCCCGTCCGGCGCCAAGAGATGGACGCAGGAGCGCACGGTAATCACGCCAAGCCAGACGATTGCCACCCAGAACGAAAGCAGCGGTCCGTCGTAGAGCGCGGGATTGGCGGGCAGTAGCCTCGCCAGGGAGGGCTGCCATGAGGAGGGCATTTGCGCCGTCAGCCCTCCATGATCCACTCGGCGCCGGAGGCGATTGCGATCTCCTTGACCTTGGCGAGCAGGTTGGGGCCGACGGGGATGCCGGTCGTCATCCGCGCGGCGGCGATGCGGCGCTCGGGATCGCCCGCCACCTGCACCGGCTTCGCCGGATCGGCCGGCCGGGTGGCGCGCAGCGTGTCGCAGAAGGCGGCGACGTCGGCCTGGAAATCGGCGGTGTCGCGGAACATGCCGGGATCCATGGCCAGGAAGAAATGACCGATGTCGATCGGGCCGGGCCGCGTGTTGCGGGTCGGGTCCGTCACCATCAGCCCGCCCGACAGCGCCGAACTCAGGATGTTGACCATGGCGCCGAGCCCGTAGCCCTTGTGGCTGCTGCCTTCGGGCGTGCCGCCGAGCGGCGTCATGTAGCCGCCCTTGCTGACCTCGTGCGGATCGGTGCTGGGCAGCCCGTCCTTGGTCACCAGCCAGCCGGGGGGCGTCTGCAGCTTCTCGTTGGCCTTGTTGCGGATCTTGCCCGCGGCGACCGTCGTGGTCGCCATGTCGAGCAGGAACGGCTCGCCGGGTTTGCCGGGGGCTGCGAAGGCGATCGGGTCGGTGCCGAGGCGGGCCTGCGCGCCGTTGGTCGGCGCCATGTTGATGCCGCTGGCCGAGGTCGTCGCCATGCCGATGAAGCCGGCGTCGACGGCCTGCAGCACGTAGAAGCCGCAGGCGCCGAAGTGACCGGAGTTGCGCACCGCCGCCACGCCGATTCCGGTCTTCTTCGCCTTGTCGATGGCGATCTCCATGGCGCGGCGGCCCGCGGGATGGCCAAGGCCGCCGCTGCCGTCGACCAGCACCGAGACGGGAGTCTCCTTCACGACCTTCGGCTCGGCGCGGATATTGAGCTTGTCGGCACGCCGGCGCTCGTCATAGGGCGGCACCATCGAGATGCCGTGCGTGTCGATGCCGTGCAGGTCGGCCCAGCTCATGATCTCAGCCGTCCCGGCCGCCGTCGCCTTCGGCATGCCCCAGGCTTCGAGGATCAGCTCGAGCTGCTTGCGGTGGGTTTCGTACGACGCCGGCATTCTTCTTCTCCGTTTTTTCCGGCGTCATTATTGCCGGGCGGAGAGGTCGGCGTCACTCGGCCGTACCGGTTGGCGATACGGCGAGGCGGGTCGCCGTTACTGCGGCGCGAGCCGGACGGCCTTCAGGTAGCGGGTGTTGTAGTAATCGGCATCGAGCGACGTCACCATGACCGGCGAGCCGCGATGCGTGGCGTGCACGAACTGGCCGTTGCCGCTGTAGATGCCGACATGCGTGATGGAGCCACGATAGCCGAACATCACCAGGTCGCCCTTCTGCAGGTCGCTGCGCGCAACCGGCGCGGCCTCGCGCACCATGTCATGCGGCATGCGCGGGATGCGCTGTCCGAACACCGCTCCATAGAGATAGTAGACGAAGCCGCTGCAGTCGAAGCCCGTGCTCGGCGATATGCCGCCGTAGCGATAGGGCGTGCCGAGATAGTTCATGGCACGAGAGACCAGGCGGTCGCCCCACTCACCGGTGCCCTTGGCAACTGCGGAGCCTGCCGGGCCGGTCGAGAAGGCGGCCGGAGTCACCGCCGTGTTGGCGCCGTAAGCAGGAGCGGGCGTCGCGGCGTTGAAACCGGAGAACGCTGCGCCATTTTCCTGCTGCCATCTGGCATTGAGCTGGTCGGCCATGCGATCCGTCGGATCGGCCGGGGCGGCCTTGGCCACCGGCTTGATTTTGGCCTTGGGAGGCGCCTTGCTGGCCTGCGCCAGGGCGGGCGACAGGGTGCCTGCCGCTCCGAAGAGAGCCACGGCCGCCAGGACCGTGATCGAATAAGTCGTCGCCTTGAGGATCGTCTGTACGTTTGAGGTGGTGCCGCGCCCGTTTCTCAAAGTCATTAATTCATTCCCCTTGGAACCTGTGCCAGGTGGCCGACGGCCAAGGGCATAGTGGCGAAGCCTGCCCTATCCGTCCAACAAATGTTGCATATTTGCCACAATGGTCACAGGAGAGGTAACCGATTGATTAATATCGTCATTTTTACTTCATCTGCGAACTCTTCACAGGGGTGTGGAATTCCAGGGCGGGTTCCCGGCGTGAGCAGGGCGCGCAGGGGCGGCATCGTGAGCGACGTCGCGTCGGGCGAGATTTCGCGCACGGCTGATGAGATCGGCTTCGAGGGCCATGAGATCAGCCGTGCCGTGCCGATGCATCGCACTCGCAACGGTCTGACGTCCTGCACCTGTCCATTCTGCGTTGGCGGCGGGGCCCAAAGGCAAGACAGCCGACGATGGTCGATCGCGAGAGTACGACAACCCGGCTGTGACCATCCCGCGCGGCCGTCCAGTCACTCATTCATCGCTTGATCATGAAGATGGGGACGTCTCATGCCGGGTGCGTCGACAGGGTCGCAGCAACGAGGCCTCTGGAAGTGGTAAGTTGGCGCGGTGTCTGGCGGTCTCTCCAGGCGCGTGAGTAGGGGGAGAGGGCTGATCGATGGTGAATGATCTCGTCGTGGATTTGTCGCGCGCGCAGTTCGCCGCCACGGCCCTCTACCATTTCCTGTTCGTGCCGCTGACGCTCGGCCTCACCGTGCTGCTGGCCGTCATGGAGACCATCTACGTCACCACGGGCCGCGATATCTACAAGCGGATGGCCCAGTTCTGGACCCGCCTGCTGCTGATCAATTTCGCCCTGGGCGTCGCCACGGGGCTCACCATGGAGTTCCAGTTCGGCACCAACTGGTCCTTCTATTCGAGCTTCGTCGGCGACACGTTCGGCGCGCCTCTCGCGATCGAGGGCCTGATGGCCTTCTTCCTTGAATCCACCTTCATCGGGTTGATGGTGTTCGGCTGGGACAAGATGTCCAAGGCCCAGCATCTCGTCGTGACCTACGCCGTCGCGCTGGGATCGAACTTCTCGGCGTTGTGGATCCTTGTGGCCAACAGCTTCATGCAGCATCCGCAGGGCGCCGAGTTCAATCCCATCACCATGCGCATGGAGCTGCAGAATTTCGGCGCGCTGTTCTTCAACTCCGATGCCCAGTCCAAGTTCGTCCATACCGTGCTCGCGGGCTACGTGACGGCGGCCATCTTCGTCTGCGGCATCAGCGCTTGGTACATGCTGAAGAACCGCCATCTCGATCTCGCCCGCCGCTCGTTTCGGATCGCGGCGGTGTTCGGCATGCTGGGCGGCGCCGGCGTGATCACGCTGGGTGATGCGCTGGGCTATGTCGGCGCCAAGGTCCAGCCGACCAAGCTTGCGGCCATGGAGGCCCTGTGGACCGCCGAGAAGGCGCCGATGGCCTTCAACGCCATCGCCTTTCCGAACCAGGCCGAGCAGAAGAATTATTTCACAGTCCAGATTCCCGCGATGCTGTCGATCCTGGTGACGCATTCGCTCGACGGTGTGGTGCCGGCAATCGACCAGCTCGTGGCCGAGGCGCAGGACCGCATCCGGAACGGCATCCCGGCCGTCCAGGCAATGGAGCGGCTGAGCAAGAACCCGCGCGACGAGGCCGCGCTCGCCCAGTTCAAGGCTCATGGCGCGGATGTCGGCTACGGCTTCCTGGTGCTGCGCTACGCTCCCGAGGGCGATCTCTCGAAGATCACCGACGCCGATATCGCCCGCGCCGCGCGCGACACCATTCCTAACGTATCGATCGTCTTCTGGTCGTTCCGCATCATGGTGGCCTTCGGCCTCCTGATGCTGGCCTACCTCGTGCTCGCGACGCTGATGACCCTCGCCAACCAGGTCGAGCGGCAACGATGGTTCCAGTGGGCCGCCGTGTTGATGGTGCCGGTGCCGTTCCTCGCCTGCGAGTTCGGGTGGCTGGTCGCCGAGGTCGGACGCCAGCCCTGGAGCGTCAACGAGATGCTGCCGACCTGGCTCTCGGCGTCGACCCACAGCGTCGCCTACATGGTGTTCTCGCTCTCGGGCTTCATCCTGCTCTACACCGCCTTCGCGATCGTCGAGATCTACCTGATGCTCCTGTTCATCCGGAAGGGACCGGAAGAACACGGCGCCGGTCATGCCGCGGCCGCCGGCCTTCCGTCGGCCGGCCGCAAGCTCGCGGCACAGTGAGGGAGACGCATCATGGAAACCTACATGATTCTCCTGGTCGTCTGGTGGGTCCTGCTCGGCGTGCTGCTGACGGGCATCGGCGCCATGGTCGGCATGGACATGGGCGTCGGGACCCTGCTCCGCTATGTCGGGCGCACCGACTCGGAACGGCGCGTCGCGCTGAACGTCATCGGTCCGCACTGGGACGGTAACCAGGTGTGGTTCATCCTGGGTGGCGGCGCGATCTTCGCCGCCTGGCCGCTGGTCTACGCGACGGCCTTCTCCGGCTTCTACATCGTAATGCTGGTGTTGCTGTGGAGCATGATCCTGCGCCCCCTGGGCTTCGAGTACCGCAGCAAGCTGGCCTCGCCGGCGTGGCGCGGCGTGTGGGACGCCGCGCTGTTCGTCAGCGGCCTGGTGCCGATGGTGGTGTTCGGCGCGGCGATCGGCAATGTGCTGCAGGGCGTGCCGTTCCACTTCGACTGGCGCCTGACGTCTTTCTACACCGGCAGCTTCCTGTGGCTGTTCAACCCCTTCGCCATCCTGTGCGGGCTGATGTCGGTCGCGCTCGCGGTCTACATGGGCGGCTCCTGCCTCGCCAGCGGTGCGGAGGACCCGATCGGCAGTCGCGCCCGGCGTGCCGCGATCGCCGGCGGCCTCGCTGCGGTCGTGATCTTCACGGTCGGCGGCTTCTGGGTTTCGACGATCGAGGGCTTCAAGCTGGTGGCGGGCCCCGATCCGGGCGTGGCGCAGACGCCGCTGCACCAGCAGGTGACGCGGGTGCCGGGCGGGCTGTTGGCAAACTACGCCGCGCATCCTGCGCTGTGGGTGCTGCCGGCGCTGGTCTATGCCGGGCTTCTGCTGGGGGCGCTGGCCCACACGATCAGGCGGCCGATCCTCGCCTGGTGGCTGGGGACCCTGGCCTGGATCGGCGTGATCGGCACGGTCGGCGCCGCCATGTTCCCCTTCATCATGCCGTCATCCAGCAATCCCTCGCACAGCCTCACGGTCTGGAATTCCGGGTCGAGCCTCGTGACGCTGACCTGGATGGTGGGCTTCGTCGTGATCTTCATGCCGATCATCGTCTGGTACACGAGCTGGGCCTTCTGGGTGATGCGCGGCAAGGTCAGCGTGAAGCACGTCGAGACCTCGGACCACGCGTACTAAGGGGGACCGGACATGTTCGTGCGCTACATCATCGCCATGGCGCTCGCGGCGCTGGCCATCCTGTTCGGCATCATCCTCGGCGACTACGGGCCCTGGTACCTGTCGTGGTTCCTCGGCACGGGCTTCATGGTGCTGGTCGCCGTCTCGGCGGGCGTTCTGTTCGAGGCGCAGGAGGACGCAGCCAATGCAGCGCGCGGACCCGGCGAATCGCTGGACGTCTCCAGCACCGTCGAAGCGCCTTCGCCCTCGCGTCCCCCTCGCTGACCTGACCCTCCGTCGCCCATGACCGAAATCCAGGCGGACGCGCCTGGCCGTCGTCGCGCCG
>JBILYJ010000633.1:0-2938 GCA_044377795.1 Reyranella sp.
TTGATCGGGCCCGTCACCTTGGCGCCGTTCACCCGCACCTCGCCGCCCGAGGGCGGCAGCAGGCCGGTGACCAGCTTCATGATGGTGGACTTGCCGCAGCCCGACGGCCCGACGACGGCGATGAACTCGCCCTTCTCGATGCCGAACGTGGCATCGGCAAGGGCAAGAGTCGTGTCCTTACCGAGCCGGTAGGTGAGGCTGACGCCCTGGAGATCGACGAAGGCCATTGCCTTAAGCGTCGATCACTTGGCGATCATCCGATCGGCCTTGGGTGGCAGGTAGGCGTTGCTGAACACCTTGTCGGGCGCCGGGGCGTTCGGCAGGCCGAAGGCCTCGGACACGTCCTTGACGGCGCGCGCGAAGCGGGCCGGGTCGACGTCGCCCATCCCGTTGGCCTTGACCCAGGGAGTGAGGATGTTGGTCTCCAGCGAGATCTGGAGACGCTCCAGTTCGAGCTTCTCGTCGATCAGGGGATCGCGCTTCTTGGCGGCGGCAATGCCGAGCTGCGGGTTGGCGATGACGTCCTTCCAGCCCTTCAGCGTGGCCGCGAGGAAGCCCTTCACGGCCTTCTCGTTCTTCATCATGTCGGCCGAGATCACGATACCGTTGCCATAGACGTCCATGCCGAAATCGACGAAGCGCATCGCCACGATGTCCTCGAAGGCGACGCCGCGCGCCTTGAGATCGAGCATCGACGAGAAATAGTGGCCGGAAATGAAGTCGACCGTCCCCTGGACCAGGCTCTGCTCGCGCAGCTGCGGCGTCAGGTTGACGTGCTCCCACTTGGTGATGCCGTTCTTCTTGGCGAAGGCCGGGAACAGGCGGAAACTGGCGTCGAACACCGGAGCGCCCAGCTTCTTGCCCTCGAGATCCTTCGGCGTCTTGATTCCGCTCTTCTTCAGCGCATAGACGCCGAACGGCGCGAAATCGTAGACCATGAACACGCAGAGCACTTCCTTGCCCGGGTTCTTGGCATTGTATTCGATGGTCGAATTCACGTCGGCGAAGCCGATCTGGTAGGCGCCCGTGGCCACGCGCTGCACCGCGCCGGCCGAGCCCTGGCCGGGGTCCATCGTGACGTCGAGGCCCTCGGCCTTGTAGTAGCCCTTCTCCAGCGCCACCAGGAACGGCGAGGTCGGGCCCTGGAAGACCCAGTCCAGGGTGAATTTGATGGCGGTCTGGGCATTGGCCGGCAGGCTGCCCAGGACGAGCGCGACTGCCGCGGCACCGCCCAGCATCTTGGCGAATTTCTTCATGTTCGTGATCCCCCGTGAGTTCCCTGTCGGCGACTCTTAGGCGGACAATTCCCGCCCGCCAAGGGGATATCAGGCAGATTCTATGCCAGCCTGCTGCGTCGCCACCAGCCGGGCGAACGCCCCGCCCTGGGCAAGCAGCGCCTGATAGGCGCCCTGCTCGACGACCCGCCCGTGTTCGAACACGACAACCTGGTCGGCATCGCGGATGGTCGACAGGCGATGGGCGATGACGAAGGTCGTGCGGCCCTGCATCAGGATCTTCAGCGCCTTCTGGATACGCGCCTCGGTGACGGAATCGAGCGCGCTGGTCGCTTCGTCGAGGATCAGGATCGGCGGGTTCTTGAGCAATGCGCGGGCAATCGCGAGCCGCTGGCGTTCGCCGCCCGAGAGCGTCGTGCCGCGTTCGCCGACCAGCGTCTCGTAGCCCTGCGGCTGGCGCATGATGAAGTCGTGCGCCTCGGCGAGCCTGGCGGCCTCCTCCAGCTCGGCCTGTGTGGCGTCGGGCTTGCCGATGCGCAGATTGTCGGCGATCGAGCGGTAGAACATGGTGCTGTCCTGGAACACCACGCCGATGTTCCGGCGCAGCGATTCCAGCTTGATGTCGCGATGGTCGACGCCGTCGATGCGGATCACGCCCGACTGGGCGTCCCACATGCGGTGCAGCAGCGACAGCGCCGTGCTCTTGCCGGCGCCCGTCGGGCCGACGAAGGCCACCGTCGAGCCGGCCGGCACCTTGAGCGAAAAATGCACCAGCGCCGGCCGCTTGCCGTCGTAGGAGAAGTTGATGTCGTCGAACTCGACATCGCCCTTGGCGCGACCGATGTCGATGCCGTTCGGCTTGTCCGGCACGCTCGACTGCGAATCCAGCACGCGGAAGAAATCGCCCAGCGACGGCATCTGGAAGAAAATGCGGCTGACGAAGCCCGAGGCCTGGTCCATGCGGCCGATCAGCATGGTGGCGAAGCCCATGAAGCTCACGATCTCGCCGACCGTCGCCTCGCCGCGCGTATAGAGCCAGGTGCCCATCACGAAGATCGCGATCACGGTGACTGTCGAGGCGGCGCGCGTCATCACCGACAGCAGCGCCCACCAGTTCAGCACCGGGAACTGCGCCTGCAGCGTCTGGCCGATGATGCGGTGCATCTCGCTGGTCTCGGCGCCCAGCCGCACGAAGCTCTGGATGAGGCTGATGTTGCCCAGCGCGTCGCCCGCCCGGCCCGCCAGCTCGCTGTGCAGGTCCTCGACCTTCTTCTGCAGCCGGTCGGTGCGACTCACGACCCAGACATTGGTCACGGCGAAGAACAGGATCAGGACCAGCAGCAGCAGGCCCAGCCGCCAGTTCATGAACAGGCTGAGCGGCAGCATGACGAACAGCGCCACCAGGGTGGCCAGGTTCTCGCGGAAGAAGGACAGCCAGATGCCGAACAGGTTGTCGACGCCGGTCAGCATGATCTTGATCAGCCTGCCGGAATGCTGGGTATTGTGAAACGAGAACGGCAGCATCAACAGATGCTGGAAATAGGTCGCCATCGCGCCCAGGCGGCGGCGATGGGCCATGCGGTCGGCCTGCAGCGAGACCACCATGTTGGCCACGATGCCGCCGATGCCGATCAACGCCCACAGGCCGAGGATCTCGCGCGCATCGCGCCACAGGAGATCGACCGGCCGGTCACGCGCGGTGC
>JBILYJ010000131.1:0-11361 GCA_044377795.1 Reyranella sp.
CCTTCAAGATCTGGAACTCGGTGCTGGTGGGCGATCCCTGCAAGAGTCCGTTCTTCGCCAACGCGCCGGGCTCGCTCGAACTCTTCGACCCCGAGGACGGCAAGCCCAACCCGCCCTTCCGCTTCAGGCCGAACACCACCTCGCCGATCGGGCTGGTGACGAACCAGCTGGGCTGGCGCGGGGCGCCGATCGACTTCGCGCGCGCGCCGAAGACGATCCGCATCGTCTTCGCCGGCGCCTCGACGACGGCGGACACGCACCAGATGCCCTACTCCTATCCGGAGTTCATCGCGCACTGGCTCAACCTGTGGGCGGCGAAGAACCGGCCCGACCTCAGGATCGAGGTCGCCAGCGCGGCCCGCGAATCCATCAATTCGGAGGGGATTGAGTCGATCGTCCGCACCGAGATCGTGCCGGCGCGGCCGGATCTGGTGATCTATCACGAGGGCGGCAACCAGTTCAGGCTGGAGAGCCTGGTGGCGTCGATGCCCCAGGGCGAGAAGCCTCCGCCGCTAAAGCCGCGCGAACCGCCGGGACCCGCCTGGCTCAACGTTCTGGGGCGTTACTCCGACATCGTACGCCGCATCCAGACGCTGCGCGCTTCCGACGAGCTGCCGTCCACGGGGCTGGAGGCGCCCAAGCCCGACTACCAGCTCACCTGGCCGAAGGATCTCTCTGAGACCGATCCCGACATCGCGCGCAAGGACCTGCCGGTGTCTCTCCCCCAGATCCTGGGCGACCTCGACCGGATCCATGCCGACCTGAAGCCCATCGACGCCGAGCTCGCGGTCACCTCGTTCCTGTGGATGGTGAAGGACGGGTTGAAGCTCGACCCGGTCCGCAACCGCATGACCTGGGACTATCTGAATCTCTACATGTACCCTTGGCGCTATCGCGACCTCGAGCGGCTGGCGAACTTCCAGAACCGTGTGCTGAAGAAATACACGCAGGAACGCGGCATCGATTTCATCGACGTCGCCGGCACGATGCCGTTCGATCCCGACCTATATGCCGACGGCGTCCACACGACCTATCCCGGCACGCGCATGAAGGGCTGGGTGATCCTGCAGCAGCTCGTCCCGCTGATCGAGGCGCGCCTGAAGTCGGGCGCCTGGCCGAAACCCCAGCCCGAGATGGACAGCGCGCCGCCCTGGTTCAGGACGCCGCCACGACGCATCGAGATCAGCTGCAAGTAGCGAGGCGCGGCCGCGAGGCGGGCGGCACCCGGTACTGGACCGTGGCCAACGACCGTAGAGGGTGCGTCGTCTCCGAGAGTGCTTCTGGTCGATGATGACGACCAGGTCCGGATGACGGCCGAGTGCTTGCTCAAGGACCTGAACTACGAGGTGATCGCGGTCGCGAGCGGCGCGGAAGGGCTCGATGTACTGAGACGCAACGAGAGCATCGACGTGCTCTTCACCGACGTGGTCATGCCCGGCATGAATGGCGGCGAGCTTGCCGAGCAGGCGCGACTCCTCCGGCTTGACCTGAATATCCTCTTCAGTTCGGGCTACTTCGAACACGCGCTGATCCAGAAGGGCAACATCACGCCGAACGCCAATCTGCTCGTGAAGCCCTATCGCGCAGGCAATCTCGCCAGGAGGTTGAAGATCATCATGGCGGACGAAGCTGACGGATCGGAAGATCTTCTGTTGGACAGGGCGTAGCTTTCACGGGTCACAGGGGCGAGCACCGCCATGCTGCCCCCGGACCGCCTTTCGCCTGGATCACTCCATGGGGGTGATTGCCACACGTCCGGCGGGCGGGGCATGGTGGTCGCCACGCATGGGCGGCGACGGGGAGATACACTTGAGGACCTTGGGCAACATTCTGTGGCACTTCCCGTTCCTCGGGTTCATCACCGCGGCCTTCTACTGGCTGCTTGGTCTGCTGCTCACCCTGCTGGTCGTCACCGCGCCGCTCGGGCTCGGACTGATGGAGTTCGGCAAGTTCCTGCTGGCGCCGTTCGGCAACGAGATGGTGAGCAAGTCGGACCTCGACATGCCGCAGAACCCGCTGTGGCGCGCCTACTCGACGCTGGTGATGATCCTCTACCTGCCGTTCGGCGTGGTGTTCGTGATCGTGAACGCGCTCCAGGTGTTCGCGCTGTGCCTGTCGATCGTGGGCATCCCGGTCGCCCTGGTGATCGCCAAGTCGCTGGGCACCGTGTTCAATCCGGTGAACAAGGTCTGCGTACCCTCGGAAGTGGCCGAAGAGATGGCGCGCCGCAACGCCCACGCAGAGATCGACCGGCACCGCGGCTGAGCTGCGGTGGCGCACGGCGCGGGTCAGCCCCCGAAGGCGGCGCCCAAAGTGCCGATGAGGCCGCCCAGCAACACGAGATAGGCGAAGGTCGCGAGGAGAAGTTGGCGAGAGCTCTCGTCCATGTCGGTATCCCGTAGCCGTTCATTGTCTGCAGTCATCGGCAGGAAAGCGAACGACGGCGACGCGCAACCAGTTCCGGCGCGGCTGCCGTGACGGACGATCGCCGCGAGGCGTGTCCCGGCAACCACACTCGCGGCCCCGGACGGCGGCGCACCTCACGCACCCACCTTCAATGCGCGATGCCTGCGCATTCAGGTGCGCATCGCCGTCCCCGCTCGCTATTCGACGGGGCGGACCTTCCGGGGCGGCATGGACTGCGCGATTTTGAACTCCTTCCGGAGTTCGGGGATCGTCAGCATTCCCGGGCGCAGCAGCAGGCGGGCGACGCCGGAATTGCGGCGGTTTTCCTCGGGCCAGATCGCACGGCGCGCCAGCGCCCGTGAGTCATCGTACTTTCCCGCACGTAGCGCGATGATCGACGCTGCGAGGCAACGCTGCTCCCATTCGCCGAACGCGCCGACGCCGCGCTCCAGCGCGTCGAGGATCCGGGTGATGGCGTCGATGGCCATCGTCTTCTTGTCTTCGGAAGCCAGCCCTTCGGACGAGAGGGCGAGCGATTTGCGGAGTGTTTCGATATCGGACATCGGCGTTTCCTAACCCATATAGCGCGGCTGCGCATGAGGTGTGATGTCTCGTCCGTCACCAGCAGTCTCGCGCCGGCCTGCGAAAAGACGGGAGCCGCCGTTCACGATCTCGCCTTCCGGCCGAGTTCACGGGCCAGACCGACGAATTCCTTGAGGGCGGCGGAGGGATTGCGCCGGCCGGGATAATAGAGGCAGAGGTCGGCGATCGGCGGTGTCCAGTCGTCGAGCACGCGCACGAGGCGGCCGGCGGCGATGTCGTCGCACACATCCTGCTCCAGAAAGAAGCCGATGCCCACCCCTTGCAGCACCGTCAGGCGCGCGAGACTGGCTTCGTCCAGGGTGATCGGCCCGTTCACGTCGACCAGGACCGTTCCCCCGCGCTTCTCGAAATGCCATCGGAACAGCGCGCCGTTGGGCAGGCGGGTGCGAATGCAGCGATGCCGGGCGAGATCCATCGGCGCATGCGGCTTGCCGTGCTGGCTGAAATAGGCCGGGGACGCCACGACGGCATGGCGCTGCGGCCGGCCGAGCGGGACGGCGATCATGTCGGCGGGCACCAGGTCCGCGCGGCGCACGCCCAGGTCGAAGCCGTCGGCCACGATGTCGACCAGCTTTCCCTCGGTCACGAGGTCGACATGCACCGCGGGATGGCGGCGCAGGAATTCGAGGACCAGCGTCGCGAGGATTTCGCGCGCGCCTGACGCGAAGGCATTGATACGCAGCGTCCCGGAGGGCGTCGCCTGCTGCGCGCGGACCGCCTCCATCGCGCCGTGAAGGTCGCGCAGGGCCGGGCCCGCCTGCTCGACGAAGGCGCGGCCGGCGTCGGTGAGCGAAACGCTGCGCGTCGTCCTGTTGAACAGGCGCACGCCCACCCTCATCTCGAGCTTCGCCACCGCATTGCTCAGCGCCGTCGTCGACAGGCCGAGCACCCGGGCGGCGCCGCGGAACGAGCCCTCGCGGGCGACGGCGAGGGCGGCGTCGAGCTCGCCCAGCCCAACTCCGTTCACCGCGCGTTGTCCCGCTTTTCGTGACGCCTCATATCTATTTGTCCCACTTATCGGGATTTCCGTACAGGCCTACATCGAGCGGGACAGACACAAGCAGAAGGAAACGATCATGAAGCTGCCAGCCCCCGTAAGAACCTTCTTCGACGCCGACAAGGGCGCACCCGATACGGCGCCCATCGGGGCTTTCGCGTCCGACGCCGTCGTCGAGGACGAAGGCCGCACGCATGCCGGCCCCGCCGCCATCGACGCGTGGTGGCGCGCGGCCAAGAAGCAATACCGCCACATGGCCGAGCCGTGCGAGATCCGCGAGGAGCAGGATCGCACCCTCGTCCGCGCCAAAGTCACCGGACAGTTTCCCGGTAGCCCGGCCCTCCTCACCTTCGCCTTCCGGCTCGTGGAGGGGCGCATCGCGGACCTGAGGATCGGCGCATGAGCGGCTTCCTCCAGTTCGAGGGCAAGCGGGCGTTGATCACGTCGGGCACGCGCGGCGCCGGCGCGCTCGCGACCGTCGCCAGTCCCGGAGTCCATGTTCATCGCCGCCGATCTCACGACCGCGCAGGGCTGCGCCTCTCTGCGGCCGCGCAGGAATGCCTGGGCGAGATCGACATCATCGTCCACATCCTAGGCGGCTCGAGCACGCCAGACAGTGGTTTCTACCCTCGGGCTGCAGCTCGTTTTCGACAGCGCCGCCCTAGCCGACTACTGTAACGAGTGAAGGCCTGCCCTTGAATTGCCCCGCGGCATCGTTAGATTTTCGCCGACATGCCTTCCCACCGCTTCCTCGCGCCGCTGCTCGGCACCGTGATCCTTGCGATCACGGCCTTCTTCGGCGCGGGCGCGGCAAGTGCGCATCCTGGTCACGCCCATGCTCACGCGCCCGCCCGAGTTGCGGCCGCTCCGGTACAGATCTCGCCTGCCGTCGAGGAGACCGCCGTTCCGGCGCCCTCCACGGCGATGGGCGTTGAGGTGGTCTTCGAGGCTGACGCGACGACGCCGACGAGCTTCGACGTCGCCGTGAACGACTGGTCCGGGCACGACCAGCCCGGCACCGGCTGCGTTGGCATGTGCTGCGACAATACTCACTGCGGCGGGTGCCTGAAGATCGCATTCGGCAAGGCCTCGCTGCCCGCACCGCTGCTCGACGCCTGGTTGCCGGCCTCCGCCGAGGCCCGCAGGCTCATCGGCCGGCTGGCCAAAGGTCCGAAAAGGCCCCCCAGAACCTTCATCTGATCTGCCTGCGCGCGCTCCTGCGCGCCGGATCACGATGAAGGATTGCTTTCATGTCTGCACGTTCTGCCGCCGCGCTCGCGGTGGCCCTGTCGTTCGGCATCGCACCTGCCGGCGCGCATGAGGGGCACGACCACGGCGCAACCGCCCCGCCCGCCGCGTCCGTCGCGGCTCCCCCTGCGCGCGCGCGCGCCGAAGTCGTCGGCACGGCGTTCGAACTGGTGGCTGTCGCCGACGGCACCAGCCTCACGCTCTATCTCGACGCGTTCGCCACAAACGAACCGCTGGCTGGCGCCGACATCACGGTGGAAACGCCCACCGGCCCGGTGAAGGCGACGGAAGACGGCGACCACTACCGGCTGGATGCGCCCTTCCTGGCCGAACCCGGCCGCTTCGACCTGATCGCCACGGTCGCTGTCGGCTCCGAACTCGAGATCCTGCCGCTGACGCTGGTGACGACGGCAGCCGCGCCGGCACGGGCGGGGCGCGCGACTGCTTCGCGCTGGCTCGCCTCGTGGTGGCCGCCCCTGCCGGACTGGGCGCTCGGGAGCGTCGTCCTGCTGGCTGGGGTCGGCGCGGGACTTCTGATCGGCATCGCCGCGGGCCGGCGCGGCCGGCGGGCCGCTGCTCTGCTGCTGGCGCTGCCGCTGGCGGGGGCGTGGAGCGAGCCCGCCCTCGCCCATACGGGCCACGATCACGGCGACGGCAAGACCGCTGAAGCACCTGCCGCGGGCGAGCGGGCGCAGCGGCTGGCCGACGGCACGCTCCATGTCCCCAAGGCGGTGCAGCGGATCTTCGGCGTGCGCACCGTCCTCACCGCCCAGGACACGTTCCACCGCTCGATGGAACTGCCCGGCCGGGTGATCCCCGATCCCAACGCCAGCGGCGTCGTGCAGGCGTCGGTGGGCGGACGGCTGTCAGCGCCGCCGGGCGGCTTCCCGCGCCTCGGCGCCGCGGTGGCCAAAGGCGACGTGCTGGCCTACGTCGCGCCGCCGATCCAGCAGATCGACGTCTCCGACATGCGCCAGCGCCAGGGAGAGCTCGACCAGCAGATCAGCATCGTCGAGACGCGCCTAGCACGTTACGCGCGGCTGGTATCGAGCGGCGCGGTGGCGCGGCAGATGTTCGAGGAGACGCAGCTTGAGCTGCAGGGCCTCAAGGACCGCCGCATCGCCCTCGATTTCAGCCGCCGCCAGCCCGAGGCGCTGGTCGCCCCGGTCGACGGTATCGTGGCCGATGCCACGCCGGTCGCCGGACAGATGGCGCAGCCCAACGCCGTCATCTTCCACATCGTCGACCCGACGCGACTGTGGGTGGAGGCGCTGAGCTTCGCCGCAATCAACCCGGTGAGCGCCAGCGCCACGACGGCCGCCGGCCGCAGCCTGACGCTCGCCTTCCGCGGCTCGGGGTTCGCCGACCGCAGCCAGTCGATCCCGGTCCACTTCGCCATCGAAGGCGACACGAACGGGTTGCGGGCCGGCCAGTTCGTGACGGTGCAGGTCGCGACCGACGAGCGGCGCGACGGCGTCGCGGTGCGGCGCAGCGCCGTCGTGCGCACCGCCAACGGGCAGGATTTCGTGTTCGAGCACACCGCGCCGGAGCGTTTCGTGCCGCGCGCGGTGCGCGTTGAGCCGCTCGACGGCGCGCGCGTGCTGATCGTCTCAGGCGCGGGCGCCGGACAGCGGATCGTGACACAGGGCGCTGACCTGCTCGACCACGTGCGCTAGGGGCAGGCCATGTTCACGTTCCTCGTCACCCGCTCGGTCGGCAACCGGCTCCTGGTGCTGGCGCTCGCTGGCGCGCTGGTGGTGCTCGGTCTCTACATGGTGCCGCGCCTGCCGGTCGACGTGTTCCCCGACCTCAACCGTCCCACGGTGACGATCATGACCGAGGCCGAGGGGCTCGCGCCGCCCGAGGTCGAGGTGCTGGTGAGCTTCCCGATCGAGACACAGATGAACGGCGTGCCCGGCGTCACGCGCGTGCGGTCGGTGTCGGGGGTCGGTCTGTCGATCGTCTATGTCGAGTTCGAATGGAACACCGACACCTACCGCAACCGCCAGCTGGTGGCAGAGCGGCTGGCCTCCGTGCGCGACCAGCTGCCGGCCGGGACCGCGCCGCAGATGGGACCGGTCAGTTCGATCATGGGACAGATCGTCATGCTGGCGATGACCAGCGAGACGCTGTCGCCGATGGAGCTGCGCGAGGTCGCCGACTTCACCGTGCGGCCACGGCTGCTGTCCATCCCGGGCGTGGCGCAGGTTATCCCGATGGGCGGCGAGGTGCGGCAGTTCCGCGTCGCGCCGCAGCCATCGGCGCTGCGCGCGCTCGGCGTGAGCTACGAGCAGGTCGAGAAGGCGGTGGCGCAGTTCGGCACCAACAGTGGCGGCGGCTTCACCGACCTGTATGCCCGCGAATACCTGATCCGCAACATCGGCCGCACCACCAGCCTCGACGACCTGCGCAGCATCGCTGTCGCCAACGTGGGCGGCAGGCCGGTACTGCTGCACCAGGTCGCCGCCGTCAGCTTCGCGCCGCGGGTCAAGCGCGGCGACGCCGGGCACATGGGCAAGCCGGCGGTCATCGTCTCGGTCGAGAAGCAGCCGAACGTCGACACCATCGCGCTGACCCGCGAGATCGAGGCGGCGCTGGCGGAGCTGGAGCGCGGGCTTCCCGCCGGAACGAAAATCGACCAGGTCGTGTTCCGGCAGGCCAACTTCATCCAGACCTCGGTCGACAACGTGCGGCGCGTGCTGGTCGAGGCGGGCCTCGCGGTCGCGGTGGTGCTGTTCGCCTTCCTGCTGAACTGGCGCACGACGGCGATCTCGCTCACCGCGATTCCGCTGTCGATCCTGACCACGGCCATCGTGTTCGGTGTGCTCGGCCTGTCGATCAACACGATGACGCTGGGCGGCCTCGCCATCGCGATCGGCGAGCTGGTCGACGATGCCGTGGTCGACGTCGAGAACATCCACCGGCGGCTGCGCGAGAACCGGCTCGCCGACCAGCCGCGGCCGGTCTTCGACGTGGTCGTCTCGGCCTCGCAGGAGGTCCGCTCCGGCATCGTCTACGCCACCACGATCATCGTGCTGGTGTTCGTGCCGCTGTTCGCGCTGGGCGGCATCGAGGGCCGCCTGTTCGCGCCGCTGGGCGAGGCCTACATCATCTCGATCCTGGCCAGCCTGCTGGTCTCGATCACCGTGACGCCGGTGCTCGCCTACTACCTGCTGCCCAACATGAAGCGCCTCACCGCGCCGGAAAGCCCGCTGGTGCGCTGGCTGAAGCGGCGCTACGCGGCGGCGCTGGCGCGGACGCTCGACCAGCCGCTGCCGATCGCGG
The DNA here is from genome assembly GCA_044377795.1 of Reyranella sp. Lineage (GTDB taxonomy): Bacteria > Pseudomonadota > Alphaproteobacteria > Reyranellales > Reyranellaceae > Reyranella. The sequence continues at coordinate 8,540 of JBILYJ010000131.1, forward strand.
CGGCGACCACGGTGGCCGTGGCCATCGCGCTGGCCGGCGCCTTCATGCTGCCGCGCGCCTTCCTGCCGCCGTTCAACGAAGGCTCGTTCACGCTGACGCTCCAGTTCAATCCCGGCGTCTCGCTGGCGGAGTCCAACCGCGTCGGCCTGATTGCCGAGCAGCTGCTGCTGGGCGTGCCGGAGGTGCGGCAGGTGGCGCGCCGCACCGGGCGGGCCGAACTCGACGAGCATGCCGAGGGCGTCCATTCCTCCGACATCGAGGTCGACCTGAAGCCCGGCGGGCGGCCGAAGAACGAGATCGTTACGGACATGCGGCAGCGCCTGGCCGTGCTGCCGCTGTCGACCAATGTCGGCCAGCCGATTTCCCACCGGCTGGATCACATGCTGTCGGGCGTGCGGGCGGAGATCGCGCTCAAGATCTTCGGCGACGATCTCGACTCGCTGCGCGGCACGGCCGAGGCGCTGCGCTCGAAGCTCGCGGCGATCCCGGGCCTCGCCGACCTGCAGGTCGAGAAGCAGGTGCGCATCCCGCAGCTCGAGATCCGCGTCGACTATGCTCGGGCGGCACTCTACGGCCTGCAGCCGGCCGCCGTCGTCGACCATCTCAGCCGGCTGTCGAGCGGCCGCGTGGTGAGCCGCATCGTCGACGGTTATCGCCGCTTCGACGTGGTCCTGCGGCTCGACGATTCGACGCGCACGCCCGAGCGGCTGGGTGACCTGCTGATCGAGACCCCGTCGGGCTGGATCCCCGCCCGGCAGATCGCCGACATCCGCGAGACCGACGGCCCGAACCAGATCCTGCGCGAGAACGGCAGGCGCCGCGCGGTGGTGCTGGCCAACGGCGACGGCAGCCGCGACATGGCGGCCATCGTCGCCGACATCCGGCGCGTGCTGGAAGAGACGCGGCTGCCCGAGGGCACCTTCACCAGCCTCGAAGGCACGTTCCAGGCGCAGGAAGAATCGGCACGCACGATCGGTCTGCTGTCGCTGGCGTCGCTGTCGCTGATCTTCGCGATCCTCTACAGCCGCTACCGCTCGGCGGCGCTGGCGTCGATCATCATGGGCAGCATCCCGCTGGCCCTGATCGGCTCGGTGGCGGCGCTGGCCCTGGCCGGCCAGCCGCTGTCGGTCGCCAGCATGATCGGCTTCATCACGCTGACCGGCATCGCCGCACGCAACGGCATCCTCAAGATCAGCCACTGGATCAACCTGTCGCTGGCGCCGGACGGGCTGCCGTTCGGCCGCGAGCTGGTCGTGCGCGGCAGCCTCGAGCGCCTGACGCCGGTGCTGATGACGGCGCTGTCGGCCGGGGTCGCGCTGGTGCCGCTGCTGATCGACGCGGCCACCCCGGGCAAGGAGATCCTGCACCCGGTCGCGGTGACGATCTTCGGCGGCCTGGTCAGCGCGACGCTGCTCGATGCGTTCCTGACGCCGATCCTGTTCCTGAAGTTCGGGGCGAAGCCGCTGGAGCGCCTGCGCGCCGCCCGCGCCTCGTTGCCGGCGGGCGCCGCCACGGCCGACGCGTTCTGATCAACCAGTGAAAGAGAGGGACACCTTGACGAGACGACGGAACATCCTCACCGCGGCCGCGTTGGCCATGGCGGCCACCTGGAGCCACTGGGCCGCGGTGCTTCCCGCCCGCGCACACGATGCCAAGGGCCCCAACGGTGGCCAGCTCACCGATGCCGGCAAGTATCACGTCGAACTGGTCGGCAAGGGAACCCGCCTCGAAGTGTTCGTCTCCGACGCCAACGAAAAGCCGCTGCCGGCCACCGGCTTCAAGGCCCTCGCGATCCTGGTGATCGAAGGCAAGCCGCAGCGCATCCCGCTGCAGCCCGAGGGCACCGACCGGCTGACCGGCACCGCGCCGGCGCCGCTCCCGTCGCCGCCCAAGGGCGTCGTCCAGCTCACGGCCCCGGACGGGACCGTCGCGCAGGCCCGGTTCAACTGAAGCAGCAAAGGAGAAAGTCATGAAGAAGATAGCGATCGCCGCCACCGCCGCCGCTCTGCTGATCTCGCTGGCCGGCAACGCCTACGCACAGGCGCACAACCACGGCAGCGGGCCCAATGCGCAGGGCATGTCGGGGATGCAGGACATGATGCCCCAGCCTTCCGATTCGCCGTCCGTCCGGGCGCAGAAGGAAGCGCACATGGCGATGATGAAGAACATGAACGTGCCGCTGACGGGCGATGCCGACGTCGATTTCGTGCGCGGGATGATCCCGCATCACCAGGGCGCCATCGACATGGCCAGGGTCGAGCTGCAGTACGGCAAGGATCCCGAGGTCCGCAAGTTGGCGGAGAAGATCATCGCCGACCAGGAGAGGGAAATCGCCGAGATGAAGGCCTGGCTGGCCAAGCGCGGGAAGTAGACGGGCCTACGGCGGCTCCTTCCGCGACCTCGGCTTCCTGGGCTCAACCGCCGAGGTCCAGTTCACGCCTTCCATCGTCCTGAGCAGCGCCTTGGCGGTCGCGGCGCCGGCGCCGTCCTCGCCAAGCCAGCTCGCCCAGGCATCGTCATCGAGGATCGCCGGCATGCGCGGGTCGTCCTCGCGCGGCTTGATCGTGCGGCGGATCAGCTCGTTGGCCGGCACCGTCACCATGACGCAGAACAGCAGCGGCGCCGGCTGGCCCTCGATCGAATAGCGTCGCCACACGAAGGCGAAGCCGCGCGGCCGGCCGTCCTGCGGATCGATCGTCCATTGCCGCGTCTCCGGCCGGCCCGACGGCTTGAAGACCTCCTCGCCCTCGTTGAAGGTGCGGAACAGGACGATGCCGCGCTGGCCGTCGTGGAACGGCCTGCGGAATGGCTCCTTGATCTCG
>JBILYJ010000635.1:0-2925 GCA_044377795.1 Reyranella sp.
CGGTCCCGAGAGCAGGGTGAGCACCGGCCGCTCCGCCACCATGCCGGGCGTCGCCACTCCGCCGTTGGAGGCCATGATGCGCAGCTCGGCCTTGAAGCCCGACGCCTCAATCTCGGATTCCAGGCGTGTCACGTAGTTGCGCACCTTCGGACCCACGAAGGCGTTCATCGCCGTCGTCGTGAACCGTTCGAACTCGCGGAACTGCGGCGACACCGACGACGATGTGGTGACAAAGCACTCCGGATATTCCTCGCGCACGATCTCCAGGGCGCGCGCCTCGTGCGTGGCATCCAGATAGGAGAAGAGGAAGCAGATCGCGATCGCCTGGACGCCGGCTTCCTTCAGCTCGCGCGCGGCCTGCCGCACGCCGTCCTCGTCGAGCGGCTGCAACACCTCGCCGCGCGGCGGCACGAGCCGTTCTGTCACGGTCTTGCGATGGCGGCGCTTCACCAGCGGGCGGTCCTGCCAGGGAATGTCCTGCATGATCGAGTAGTGCTGCGGCCGCTGGTGGCGGCCGATATGCAGGATGTCGCGATAGCCGCCGGTGGTGATCATGCCGGTGACGGCACCGTCGTGTTCCAGGATTGCATTCGTGGCGATGGTCGTGCCGTGGAACACCGTGTCGATCGTCTCGCGCGGGATCGAATACTTGTCGCAGAGCGCCATCAGCCCGTGCACGACGCCGCGGGACGGATCGTCCGGCGTGGTCGACACCTTGTGCACGGCGGTGCGGCCGGCCTCGGTGTCGGCATAGACCAGGTCCGTGAAGGTGCCGCCCACGTCCACGCCGATCAGCCGCATCGCTGCCTCCCTATGCTTCGCATTGCCCCGCAGAGAGCAAGGACCGCGCCAACGCCCGCTGGGTTGTCGAATTGCCCCCAAGGAATTCTACAGTGCTGGCATGCAGCTTGCTTGGCCTCTGCCATGGCCAAGCAGCCGGACATTGAACTCGTTTCCCTGACCAAGCGCTACGGCGAGACGGTGGCGGTCGATTCGATCGGCCTGCGCATCCCGGCGGGGTCCTATTGCTGCCTGCTCGGCCCCAGCGGCTGCGGCAAGACCACCACCCTGCGCATGATCGCAGGTCACGAGGAAGCGTCCGAGGGCGACATCATCCTGGGAGCTGAGAACATCACAGGCCTGCCGCCGGCGGCGCGCGGGACCGCGATGATGTTCCAGAGTTATGCGCTCTTTCCGCATCTCGATTGCACCGACAATGTGGCTTTCAGCCTCAAGATGCGTGGTGTCGACAAGGACACGCGCCGGGCCCGCGCCGTCGAGATGCTGAAGCGCGTCCACATGGATGCCTATGCCGGTCGCCTGCCGGCCCAGCTCTCCGGCGGCCAGCAGCAGAGGGTCGCGCTGGCGCGGGCGCTGATCACCGATCCGCAGGTGCTGCTGCTCGACGAGCCGCTGTCGGCGCTGGATCCCTTCCTGCGCGTCAAGATGCGCGAGGAGCTGAAGAGCCTGCAGACGCGGCTCGGCATCAGCTTCATCCACGTGACGCACAGCCAGGACGAGGCGATGGCGCTGGCCGATCTGGTCGTGGTGATGAATGGCGGCAGGATCGAGCAGGCGGCGCCGCCGCGCGAGGTCTTCAACCGCCCGGCTTCGGCCTTCGTCGCCAGGTTCATCGGCGGCCACAATGTGCTGCCCGCGGCCGTCGCGCGCGCGAGCGCGGGCGCGGGGCCGTTCGTCGCCATCCGCGCCGACCGGATGGCGGTGCAGGCCGGCACATCGGCCACAGCCGGTGCCAGTTCGCTGCAGGGCGTGGCGCGCTCGGTCGAGTATCTCGGCTCGACCGTGCAGGTCGGCATCGACGTGATCGGACTCGACACGCTGTCGGCGACGCTCTCCGAGGCGCGCTTCGATGCGTCGCCCGTGCGGCCCGGCGAGCCCGTGCTCCTGTCGTGGAATCCCGAGGACGTACACGCGCTCGGGCGTTGAAGGGAGACGGCCCCGCGCCGTCGTGGTTCTAGGAGGCAAGACGAGATGGCTCGGAAATCGAATGGCGGCATCGGCCGTCGCAGGATGCTCAAGGGCGCGGCCGGGATCGCCGGCGCGGCCGTCGGCAGCGGCGCCATCACCGGCTTCCCGGTGATCTGGGCGCAGAACAACAGGAACATCGTGCTGCGCCAGTGCGGCACCGGTGTGTCGGCGATCAACGAGATCGCGGAGAAGTGCAAGGCCGACCTCGGCATCACGCTGCAGATGACGGCGCTCGATTCCGACGCGGTCGTGCAGCGCGTGGTGACGCAGCCGAATTCGTTCGACATCGGCGACATCGAATACTGGATGATCAAGAAGGTCTTCCCGGCGAACACGCTGCAGGCGATGGACGTCAAGAAGATCAAGCTGTTCGACAAGATCGTGCCGATCTTCACCACCGGCAAGCTCAAGGCCGACAGTGTCATCGCCCAGGGCACGGCGCCGAGCACCGTCAGCTTCGTGGAGGGTGCCGGCTCGACCAAGTTCGCCAAGGGCCAGACCCAGTGGTTCACGGCAGTACCCACGATTTACAACGCCGATACGCTTGGCATCCGTCCCGACCTGGTCGGCCGCAAGATCGATTCGTGGAAGGACATCCTCGACCCGAAGTTCAAGGGCAAGACCTCGATCCTGAACATCCCGTCGATCGGCATCATGGACGCCGCGATGATCTGCGAGGCGGCCGGCATCGTGAAGTACGGCGACAAGGGCAACATGACCAAGGCGGAGATCGACAAGACCATCGATTTCCTGATCAAGACCAAGAAGGAGGGCCAGTTCCGCGCCTTCTGGAAGACCTTCGACGAATCTGTGAACCTGATGACGTCGGGCGAGGTCGTGATCCAGTCGATGTGGTCGCCGGCGGTCTCGGCGGTGCGCGGCAAGGGCGTGCCCTGCGTCTACCAGCCCCTCAAGGAAGGCTATCGCGCCTGGGGC
>JBILYJ010000636.1:0-2912 GCA_044377795.1 Reyranella sp.
GGTCGCCTCGGCAAGGTAGAGCTGGTACTGCATCGGCGAGCCCGGATCGCCCTGCCAGGTCATCGCCATCGTGGCTTGGTGGATCAGTGTGCCTTTCAGTACATAGGCCTCGAACAACGTCGCGACCGCGCTCGGAGCGTTGTTGAGTTCGAACCGTGCCCCCAGGAAGCGGCCGATCGCCTGGTCGAGTTCGCTGAGCTGGTCCTCGAGATCGATGTCGGACAGCGCGATCGCGCGCGCCAGATGGACCCGGCCGTAGACATAAGAAACCCAAGGGCGATCATCGGGACGCCCCCGCTCCAAGGCCTTGGCGATCAGCGACCGCGTACGCTCGAAGCTGCACGCGGACCGGCGCTTCTTGAGGCGGCGCAACTCCCGCGTTGTTTCGTCCTCGTCGGCCCGCTTCTCCCCGTCGAGGTCCCTGCACTGCGCCTTCTCGGTATTGAAGGCATAGGAGGCCGCGACCTTCGGGTCGACGAATGTCATCACTTCGAGCGCGACGCATTCGAGGAGACGGTCCATGCCGCTGGCATCGGCGAAGGACTCGCAGGATGCCCGCCCCGCCGGATCGCCGACGACGTATACCGAGGCCGCCAGGGCTGGAGAGGCCCGGCGCGAAACGATCGATGCCTGGATGGTCGTGCGCGGCTGGCCGAACAGCGAGGCGACCTCACGCATGCCCGCGCGCAGGGAGAACGGCACGCCGGGAATCTGGAGGTCGATGGGGCTCGACGAATGGTCTACGTAGAGCTTTCTCCACTCGGCGGCGCCGCTGCGCTGGATCGCGTCGAGGTGCTTGGCCAGGCTCTGTGCCGCCAATTCCGGCGTCATGGCCTCCTTGAGATCGAGCAGTTCGACGATCACCGGGTCGATGGCAAGCGCCTGCTTGCGAGTCTCGCGGACGAGCAGAACGGTGGCGAGGGCAATGGCGACGATCACCACCAGCGACACGGCGATCTTGCGCACGACATCGAGCCACTTCGCGAGGCCCTCGAAAGCCTGGAAGGCGGTCGGCCGCGGCTTCAGGTTCGAAGAAGACGGCGTCGGCGGCGGTGCAGGACCGCCGGACACACTGCCTGAGTCGGTATCTGTCGGCATGTTGTCCCCCCAAGAGCCCGACGGCGTCATTGTAGGAGCGCCGCTCAACCGGCCGCCACACCCCGAAAACGCACAACTGGATGCATTTTTTGGAGGCGCCCTCCGGGGTCCCGTTCCCCGGAGGGCCGCACCCGCCCCTATTCGGCGGCCATGTCCATCGTCGCCAGAACCTTGGGCGGCGACATCGGCAGGCTGTAGAACCGCCGTCCAAGCGCGTCGTAGACCGCGTTCGAGATGGCGGCCAGCGGCGGCACCAGCGGGACCTCGCCGACGCCGCGGACGCCCTGCGGATGCTTCGGGTTGGGGATCTCGAGGATCACCGAATCCAGCATCGGCAGGTCGGAGCTGACCGGCATGCGGTAGTCGAGGAAGCTCGGGTTATCGAGCTTGCCGTCCTTGTTGAAGATGTACTCCTCGCTGAGCGCCCAGCCGATGCCCTGGGCGGCACCGCCCTGGATCTGGCCCTCGACATAGCTGGGATGGATCGCGCGGCCGACATCCTGGAAGGCCGTGTACCTCAGCACGCGCACGATGCCGAGATCGGGGTCGATCTCGACGTCGCAGACATGGGTTGCAAAGCCGCCTTCGGCGCCCGTCGTGTTGAGCTGCTGGCCGGCGCCGATCGGGCCACCGGTGGCGCTCGCCTGTGCCGCGATCTGGCCGAGACTGAGCGGCTCGAACTTGCCGGCATTGTCGCCGGCCGGCCGGGCCTCGCCATTCTCCCAGACGACCGCGTCGGGATCGATCTTCCAGATCTTGGCCGCGCGCTCGCGGAGCTGGGTGATCACGCGTTCCGTCGAGTGCGTCACGACCATGGCCGAGGCATAGGTCACGCGGCTGCCGCCGGTCAGGTTGCTGAAGCCGATGACGCTGGTGTCGCCGATCAGCACCGAGACCTTCTTGTAGTCGATGCCAAGCAGTTCGGCCGTGATGTTGGCCGTCGCGGCGCGCGAGCCGCCGATGTCGGGATGGCCGGTGATCACCACCACCGTACCGTCCTCGTTGATGTTCACCTGCGCGCTCGACTCGCCGCCCGCGTTGAACCAGAAGCCCGACGCCACGCCGCGGCCGTACAGCATGCCCTTTCCGGCCTTGGGCAGCGGCGTCGTATAGTGCGGGTGCTTCTTCGCTTCCTCGATCGTCTCGACGAAGCCGATGCGCGGGTAAACCGGCCCGTGCGCGGCCTTGGTGCCCTGCTTCGCGGCGTTCTTCAGGCGGAAGTCCAGCGGATCCATCTTCAGCGCCTCGGCCATCTCGTCCATGACGCACTCGACGCCATAAGCGCCGATCGGCGCGCCGGGCGCGCGATAGGCCGCGACCTTCGAGCGGTTGGACACCACGTCGTAGCCGAACGAATGCACGTTCGGGATATCGTAGGGCGCGAAGGCGCAGCCGGCCGCGCCGCGGATGGGCGAACCGGGCAGCGCGCCGGCCTGCAGGCAGAAGGTGCCCTGCGCCGCCACCAGCTTGCCGTCCTTGGTCGCGCCGAGCTTGACGGTGCTGTAGGAGCCCGAGGTCGGGCCGGAGGCATGGAACACCTCGGCCCGGCTCATGGTCATCTTCACCGGCCGGCCGGACTTCTTGGCCAGGATCAGCGCCAGCGGCTCGAGGTAGATGATCGTCTTGCCGCCGAAGCCGCCGCCGATCTCCGCGGGAATGGCGCGGATGTCGTTCTGGGGCAGCCCGGTCAGGTAGGCGCACATGGCGCGGACCATGAACTGGCCCTGGCTGGAGCTCCAGATCGTGGCCTTGCCGTCGGAGACGCTGACCAGGCAGGCATGCGGCTCGATATAGCCCTGGTGCACCGGCTGGGT
>JBILYJ010000637.1:0-2898 GCA_044377795.1 Reyranella sp.
CCACACCGGCCGACACAACTGCTTCTTCCGAGCGGTGCGCGGCGGCGTGCTCGCGGAAATCGCCCCCATCGAGATCGACATGGACAAGGAAAAGGCTTGAGCACCCTCGCATCGACGCGCCGCGGCTTCCTTCTCTCGGCCGCTCTCCTGCCGCTGGCCGCCTGCACCACGACGCCCTCGCCCAGGCACACCCTCTCGCCGCGCGGCGACCGTCTGGTCGCGCTGATCCAGAGGACCGGGCGAGACAACATGACGGCGCCCGAGGCCTTGGCGCTGATGGGCATCACCAACCAGGGCCGCGACATTCCGGTGCGCCAAGTGGCCGACGACGGGCCGCCAGTATCACGAGTTCGTCTTCCAGCGCCGCCAAGGCGACGTGCTGATCCTCCATTCCGCCGACACGGCCTTCAAGCGGCTGGTCAGCGTACGCTACGCGCGCAACGGCAAGCCGACGGTGATCGCGGACACCGCTTTCGCCGAGCGTGATTACCAGCAGCAGACCGCCTTTTGGTTCGACCGGATACCGGGTCGCTAGTATTGTGACGGTGAGATGACAATCACCGTCTCGGCGCCCTCCTCTGCCCGCCGCACCCTCACCGTCTGCGGCGGCGCGCATGCCCTGCATGATGGCTTCACCGACCTCCTGAACGTCCTCTACCCGTTGCTGCAGTCCCAGTTCGGATTGAGTTACGGCGCCATCGGTGCGCTGAAGACCTGCTATTCCGGCGCCATGGCCACCGGCCAAATCCCGTCGGGCCACCTGGCCGAACGCTTTGGTGGTGTCCGTATACTGGCCATTGGAACGATGCTGATCGCCGCCGGCTACTGCCTCGCGGGGCTCAGCGGCTCACTCTACGGCGTCATTGCCGGGCTACTGCTTGCGGGGCTGGGCGCCAGCACGCAGCATCCCATCGGCTCCAGCCTTGTCGCGGCCGCCTACCGCGGCCCGCGTTCCCGCACCGCGCTCGGCACCTACAATTTCACCGGCGACGTCGGCAAGGTGTTGCTGCCGGCCCTCTTCGCATTGATCGCCGCCTCGCTCGGGTGGCAGCAGGCGCTGGTCGTCATGGCCGCCCTCGCCGTCCTCGGTGCCGGCATCATCCTGGCCTCGCTGAAGCCCATCGTGACACATGGCACGGCCGAACCGTCGAAGGCGGTCGCCGGCCAGGACCGACCGTGGGCCTACTGGCTGCTCTTCTCGATACACATCGCCGACGACCTGGTGCGCACCGGCTTCCTGATCTTTTTGCCGTTCCTGCTGCGCGACAAGGGCGCCGACCTGCCGACCATCGGGCTCGGCCTGTCGCTGATGTTCGCGGGCGGCGCCGCCGGCAAGCTGGTGATGGGCTGGGTCGGCGAAAAGCTCGGCGTCGTGCCCTCGGTCGTTCTGACCGAAGTCGCCACGACCCTTCTCATTCTGGCGGCGCTGCCGCTGCCGCTCGACTACGCGCTGCTGCTGCTGCCGGCCGTCGGGCTGATGCTGAACGGTACCTCGTCGGTGCTCTACGGTACCGTCCCGGAGTTCGTGAGTCCGGAAAGACGCACCAAGGCCTTCGCGGTTTTCTACACCGGCGGTTCGGTCGCGAGCGCAACCGGACCGCTGCTCTTCGGCCTGCTCGGCGATGTCATCGGCCTCACGACCGCGCTCGCGGCCGTGGCCTGCGTGGCCTTGACCACCGTGCCGATGGTGTGGGCGCTCAGGCCAGCGTTTCGGAACGAGCCGTCATAGTCGATGCAGCCGCAGCGCGCTTGGACGCGATGCGGGCAATCAAGCCCTTTGCTTCAAGATCGAGCTGGATGCCCTCGAAGCACCAGCCACCCTTGGCGTTCCACACCGACGGGACTGCTGATACAAAGCGGGACACAAGCCCCTTCGCTTGCCGCATATGGATGCCCTCTTGCCCTGGAGTACGTTCAAAATGAACGAATGCGATCGCAAGGCCTATATCGCGGACGGCGCCCGGGCCTATTCCGACCGCCGCATCGGCAAACGAGAATTTCTGCGCCGCCTCTCCGTTGCCGGGGTTGGGCTTTCCAGCTTCGCGGCGACCATGCTGGGCGGGAACCGGCCTTTTCCCAGCATCATGCCGACACAGGCCCTGGCCGACACCAGCTCTTCGGCCGAGATGGCGAAATGGCTCCGAGATGTCGGGAGCAAGTACAAGGGCACGAAGATCCGTTTCGTCTCCGAGGCGACGCCGCCCACCGTTGTCGCCAAGCTTCTGGCCAAAGACGAGTTCACCGCCAACACCGGCATCGACGTGGAAATCGAGATCGTGCCGCTGGAGCAGGTGCTGCAGAAGGTGACGGCCGACACTCGCGATCACCTCGGCGCCTATGACCTCCATTATGTGGACCAATCCTGGACGGCGCTATTCTCCGGCGACACCATCGACCCGCGTGAGTATTACGATCGCAAGCGCGACCTGGCACTGCCCGGGTTCGACTGGAGCGACTTCTCCAAACCCCTGATGCAGGGCATCGCGACCTACCAGGACAAGCTGATCGGAATACCTTTCGACATTCCGATCTTCATCCTGATGTATCGCAAGGACCTTTTCGACAAGCATGGCCTCAAAGTACCGACGACGATGGATGAGTACATGAATGTCGTGAAGGCGCTCGACGATGCCGAGCGTCGCAACGGCATCTACGGCACGACCGGCCAGTTGAAGGCCGGCCACTACTCGCTCACCTGCGACTGGACCGCCTGGCTTTGGGCCAATGGTGGATCGGTCTTCGACAAGGACGGATTGTTCTCTGGCGGCGACCAGGATGGAATGCGCGGCCTCGCCTACATGCTCGACCTCGTCAAGCACATGCCGCCAGCTGCCCTGACATGGAACTGGGACGGCGAGGCGCAATCGATCAGCCAGGGAAACGCCGCCATGGCGATTT
>JBILYJ010000638.1:0-2880 GCA_044377795.1 Reyranella sp.
GTTCCGCCCCAACCCGGCGAATAGAGGACCAGCGGCGCCGGCCCCTTGAGCTCGCGCGGCTGCCAGATCGTCACGACGAGCGGCTGCCCGTTGGCGTCCTTCAGCGTGGCGTTGCTCTCGGCGACCGCGTCGGGGCCGCCTGGCGTCGGCCAGCGCGGCACGAGGACGTACCAGCCGGCCGCCATGCCAACGGCCACGACCAGCACGGCGAGGAGGAACAGGCGGAGGAGGGTCACAGCGGACGCAGGACGGTTGCGATCTCGGCCGCTGGCCGCTCGCGGAACATGTCGAAATGACCGCTGTCCACGTCGACTTTGGCGAACTTGCCGTTGACCAGGGGGTTCCAGCCCATGTGCTCGTCGAACAGCCGGCCGCGCAGCGCCTCCTTGCTGCGGAACAGCACGACGTCGCCGGCATAGGGCGTCGGCCGGTACTGCGCGACCTTGCTGTAGAGATAGTCGTCGAACCACTCGCCGGCCAGCGCCTGCCGCGTCGGTCCCGCTTCCCGGGGCAGCAGGCCGAGATGGTAGAGCACCGGCTTGCGCACCAGCTCGTCGAAGCCGACCTCGCCCTTGCGGAACTGCCTGACGCGCGTCTTGTACCGGTCGAGGCGGAGTTGCTCGCGGCGCAGCACGCGGTCCCAGCGCGACATGGTCTCGCGATAGCCGGGCCCCCAGCTATCGAACAGCGCGACCAGCGGCACCTTCTCGCCCATCGCCGTGAGCTGGCGCGCCGCCTCGAAGGCCAGCACGCCATAGATGCAGTGGCCGCCCAGGATGTAGGGCCCGCGCGGCTGCGCCCAGCGGATCAGCCGCGCCGCATAGGCGCCGAAATCCTCGAACGTGTAGGCGTCGAGATCGACCGGTCCGTCCTGGTGGTACATCAGGATGTCGGTGAAGGGCCGCTGCTCGCCGAGCTGGCGCGCGAGCTGAAAATAGACCGAGCGGTTGTTGAGCACGATAACCGGCGTGCGCGGACCGCCCTCGTGGAAGCGTACGACCTGCCGTCCCGGCTCGTGCACCGGGATGGGCTCGCCGCGCGCCACGGCCGGGCGCCCCGACGGCAACGGCCCGCAGCGGGCCGCGATGGCGGCCAGGGCCGCGTTCGCCGCCAGCGGCCCGTCGGCCGCGGTCGCGAGCGTCTCGAGGCAGAGGCGCCACGCGTCCAGCAGCGCGTTGACGGTGGCCGGCTCATAGAGGCCGGCATCGGCCTCGCAGGACAGGCGCCAGCCTTCGTCGCGGCTGATCATGTAGAAGTTGAGTGGCCACTGCGTGCCCGACGAGAAGGAGGGCAGCGAGACCAGGCCGAAGCGGCCTGCGCCGTCGCGCTCGGTCTCGGTGGTGCCGGAATAGGAGCGGTGCAGCACGAGGTTGGCGGCGTGCAGCGGTCGCCCGTCGTGGCGCGCGGCGAAGTTCTCGGCGATCTCGAACGGCAGGCGCTGGTGGCGCAGTGCTTCCTGCACGCGCTCGTTGGCGACGCCGACGAAGCCGTGCAGGGTCGTGGCGTCGTCGACCGGCAGGCAGAGGGTGATCGAGTTCACCGTCGGCCCGATCAGCTCCGCGGCCTCGGGCTCCTCGCGGTTGGCGACCTGGGAGCCGAACACGATTTCGGAGCTCCCCGTCACGCGATGCAGCATCAGCCCCAGCGCTGCCACGGCCAGGCCGAACAGCGTGGCGTCATGCTTCCGCGCGAAGCTCTCGAACGCCGCGCTGAGTCCACCCGGTAGCAGCAGCGAGGTGATGTTGCTGCGCTCGCCGGGCCGCGTGCCGGTGGGCAGGGCGTGGTCGGCCGGCACGGGGGTGGCCGAAGCGCCGCGGAGCCGCCGCATCCAGTAGGCGCGCGCCTCGTCGAGTTCGCCACTCGCCAGCAGCTCGCTCTGCCAGGCCGCGTAGTCGGCGAACTGCAGGTCGGGCGGTGTGGCGTCGGGCGCGCGGCCGTCGTCGATCGCCTCGGCGGCCGCGCGCAGCTCGCGTACGATCAAGCCGGTCGACCACCCGTCGCAGATCAGCGAATGCAGGGTGAGCAGCAGGACGCCACGGTCGGGCGCCAGCCGCAGCAGGCTGGCGCGCAGGAGCGGCGCCACCGCGGGGTCGATCGGCGCCACGGCTTCGGCGCGGGCGATCTCCTCGGCGCGCGACTCGCGCTCCTCGGCCGGCAGCGCCGTCAGGTCGATGGCGTTCAGCTTCACCGGGCAGGACGAATGCACCTCCTGCGCCAGCCGGCCGTCGATCTCGCGGAACGAGGTGTGCAGGATCTCGTACCGGCGCACCAGCGCCTGCAGCGCGCCCTCCGCCGCGGCATGCGACAGCGCGCCGGTCACCAGCCAGCGCATGGAGATGTTCAGTCCCTGCGGTCCGTGGCTGCGCTGCTGGGCGAAGAAGCGTTCCTGCAGCATCGTGCAGGCGAACGCCTGCGCGTCCGCCGCCGGCAGCCTGTCGTCATATTCCCCCATGCTCATGAATTGAGGATCCGCCGCCGTGCGCCGTGCCGGAAGTCGGCAAGAGAGGGGCCGCGACGGACGTTGGCCTCTCGCGACGCCGCCGGCGTGCCATCGATCACCTCCGCGAGAGCGGCCACCGTCGGGTTCTTCATCAGCTCGCGTGCGCTGACCGCGATCCCCTCCCGGTCGAGCTGGGCGGCGATGCGGAACACCTGAAGTGAATCCGCGCCCAGGGCGAACAGCGGGTCGTGCACACCGACCGTGGGCAGGCCGATGACGGCCGCCCACACTGCGGCGATGCGGCCCTCGAGCGGCGTGCGCGGCAGGCTGCTGACCGGCGCCGCGGCGGCCGGTACGGGCAAGGGCAGCGCGTTGCGGTCGGTCTTGCCATTGGGCGTGAGCGGCAGCGCATCGAGCGTCACCCAGCGCAACGGCACCAT
>JBILYJ010000001.1:0-40506 GCA_044377795.1 Reyranella sp.
GCGGTGATTGGCAAAGCGTGCTTCGTTTCCGCCGGAAGAGCCGTCGATATTCGCGTTCCTTCCCAGTTCGAAGATGCTGTCGGCGCCGGCCGCGATCCGCGCCAAGGCGACGCCATCGGCAATCCGCTCACCCTTGTACTCGATGATCTTCGTGCCCCAGGGAATCTCCTCGGCGGCAAACAGGCCATCGCCGTGAATTCCCGACTTTCTCACGACTACTTTCGCCACGTGTCTCTCGTCGTTCATCAGTGAGCCCCCTTAGCATCCGGACGACACGGCGAGAACAAGATCGTCCGCTATCACTGATCGCGTCATGGGCGAACGAATCGAAAATTGCCCCGCCGCTGCGACTATTCGAGTTTGTTTGCCTTCGACGATGGCCTATGCTCGACACGCGTGGGGCTAGGCTATTTTCGGCATACGATTGGGAAAATTAGGATGGATCCGACCGCACGCCTCGGTGCGACGCCATCTAGAACCGTGTTCCGGGGCATTTGGCTTTGCGGGTTCGTGAAATGAGCGCGAGTCTCCGCAACGCCAGCCTTCGCCAGCTGGCCTTCCTGGCCGGCGGCTTCGTCGCCCTCCTCTGCGTGGCGCTCCTCACCCTCAGTTCCCTGCGTGAATTGGGACTGCGACACGAAGCGCTGAAATCCGCCGAAATCGACGTCGCAAACATCGCCCAATCGCTGGTCCAGCATGCGGACGATTCATTCGAACTGGCCGACAGCCTTGTCATTGGCCTCGTGCACCGACTGGAGGCGGAGGGCACCGGACCTGGCGCGCTCCAAAGGCTCAGAAACGACATCAACCTCCGCAAGGGCACGATGGGGCGTGTCCGCGGGCTGTTCGTCTATGACGAGAACGGCCGCTGGCTCGCGACGTCGGAGTCGGTCAATCCCGCCTTGTTCAACAACAGCGACCGAGAATACTTCAAGCTCCATCGGGCATCGCCCGACAAGGGGTTGCTGATCAGCAGCCCCATCAGGAGCCGCTCGGGCGGACAGTGGGTCATCACGGCGTCGCGGCGCTTCGATCGTCCGGACGGGTCCTTTGCCGGTGTCGTGCTGGCCAGCATCGACGCAAGTTACTTCGCCGACTTCTACAAGCGCTTCGACCTCGGCCCGACGGGGGTCATCACCCTGATCGACAAGGGCGGCATCGTCCTCGCGCGAAGCGTCGACAATGAAACCTCGGTCGGCCGCGATATCTCGAGCACGCCGCTCATCCGCGACATGGACGCCCGCCGACCGGCGGGTCTCTACTATTTCAGGTCGCCATTCGACCAGACGATGCGCCTGAGCTTCTACAGGCTGAGCGACCGCTTTCCGCTTCTCATCCTTGCGACAGAAGCAAAGGACGAAGTCCTCGCGCCATGGCGCCAGGAAGCAATGATCCGCATGGCCCTCGTCCTCGGCCTGGTGGCGTTGATCGCCAGCACGGGCATCTACCTTGTGCGCCAGTTGCTGAAGGGGCAACGCATTGCGGCGGTGCTGGCCGCCAAGGAGGCGGACTTCCGGCTGCTGGCCGAGGAGTCGAGCGACATGGTCATGCGCATCGGCTTCGACGAGCGCATCATCTACGTATCGCCCTCGTGCGCTCGCCTACTCGGGTGGAGCGCCGAGCAGCTTTGCGGGACGCTCGTGCTGGCGGGGGTCAATGCCGAGGATCTGCCGCATGTGCGCGAAATCGTGCGGGCCCTGAAGGAGGGCGAGGTCGAGGAAGCCCGGCTCGTCTACCGGACGCGGCACCACCAGGGCAGTGAGATTTGGCTCGAGACCGCCCTGCGCGCGACCCACGATTCGGAATCCGGCAAGGTCAATGGCGTCGTCGCGATCTCGAGGGACATGACGGAGCACAAGGACCTCCAGGACAGGCTGGCGACCCTGGCGACCAAGGATGGCCTGACGGGACTCGCCAACCGGCGTCACTTCGACGACATGTTGCAACAGGAATGGCGGCGGGCCGAGCGCGACGGCACCGCCGTCTCGCTGGTCATGATGGACGTCGACAATTTCAAGAGGTTCAACGACCAGTATGGTCATCAGGCCGGCGATTCGTGCCTGAAGACCGTTGCCAAGGCGATTGCGGCGGAAGCGCGTCGCCCGGCCGATCTTGCCGCCCGCTACGGCGGCGAGGAGTTCGTGCTGCTGCTTCCCAACACCGACGAGGTGGGCTGCGCACTGGTCGCAGAGCGGATCCGACAGTCCCTGGAGACCCTCAACCTCTCGCACGCCCTGAACCCGCCGACGAAGCGGGTGACGATGAGCATCGGTGGCGCGACGGGCTGGCCGAATGCCGAAACCCAGGGCAACCATCCATCGCTGATCGCAGCGGCAGACCGGGCACTGTATGCCGCCAAGCATGCCGGTCGCGACCGTTTCGTCATGTCAGGCCAGGTCGTCGCCTGGCGGGACGCCGAGAGCGCCTGACCGAGGCACGCCCCAAACATGTCGATGTCGGTCGATGTCCTCACGCTCTATCTGCTGAATTTCGTGGTCGCCTTCGTGATGGCCGGGATCTACTTCTTTTCCTGGTTCCATCATCGCGACGTCGCGGGCGTACGCGGCTGGGCCACTGCCCTTGCGCTGGGAGCGCTGGGCTCCCTGGAGCTCAGCCTGCGGACCAACAGCTCGCCCCTTTCGCTGGTCATCATGGCCAACTCGCTGGTCGTTGCAGCATACGCCACCGTGTGGATGAGCGTGCGGCGGTTCAACACCGGGGAGCGCGCCCTCAAACGTGCCGTCATTCCCACGGCCCTGTTCTTCGTCATCTTCACCGCAGCCCTGGTGGGCGGCACCGATGTCAATGTTCGCGTCGCGCTCTGCTCGTTCGCGATTGCCATCCTGTCGCTGCTTGCCGGCTGGGAAGTTCTCCGGGCCAGGATCAGCGAGCCGCTGATCAGCCGGATCCCCACGGCGCTTGCGCTTCTGATCACGTCCCTTGCCATGGTCGTGCGCATCGTCTTCTCTCTTCTCGAGGATCCGCCGCAAGACCCGGCGACGCCTTTCTACGATCCGACCCAGGGCATCACGCTCCTCGTCAATACGATCTGCGTCGTGGCCATGACGCTCGGGTTCCTGATGATGGCCCACGAGCGGCTGAGGCATCATTACGAGAGCCTGGCGAGAACCGACGAACTGACTGCCCTGCCGAATCGCCGCTTCCTCCTCGACGAAGGGAAGCGCCTGAGGCACCCCGCCTGCGTGCTGATGATCGATCTGGACCACTTTTCCGAGGTCAACAGGGTGTTCGGCCATGCCGGCGGCGACCATGCGCTCATCGCCTTCGCGAACCTGGCACGCGGCCAGCTGCGCCCCAGCGACCTGGTCGCCCGCTACGGTGGCGAGGAATTCTGCGCGCTGCTGCGCGACGTCGACGAGCCGGAAGCGCGGCGGATAGCGGAGCGGCTTCGCGCACGCATCGCGGACCTGTCGATCGACGTGGACGGCCGCCCCCTTCGCATCACCGCCAGCATCGGACTGGCGAGGCTCGACGGAGACCTGGAGACGGCGATGCGCAAGGCCGACGCTGCGCTCTACCGTGCCAAGGCCCTCGGCCGCAATCAGGTGCAGAGCGCAGGAGACCTTTGCGAGACGGACGCTTCCTGAAGGAAGGTCAGTCCGCCGCGGGCGGCGGCCAAAATTGCCCAGCCTTCGCCATTCTCCCGATCCAGCCAACCACCTCGTCGGCGGGCATCGGCCGGGCAATCATAAAGCCCTGCGCGAAGTCGCAGCCGATCGCCTCCAGGGCATCCCATTGCGCCTGCGTCTCGATGCCTTCACCGGTCAGGCTCACCCCCTCGCGAGCCGCAAGGGCCACCAGCATCGAGGCGATGTCCCTGCCCTCCTGGTCGTCGGGCAACCGCGCCACCAGGCCACGATCCATCTTCAGATCGCTGAAGGGGTAGTATTGCAGCCGGCCAAGATCGGAATAGCCTACGCCATAGTCGTCCATCGATATCCCGACGCCCGCCGCGCGCAAGCGCGTCAGCAGGCTGCGGGCGACGGCGGGATAGCGCGCCCTCTCCGTTTCCGTGATCTCCAGGATGAGAGAGCGCGGATCCATTCCCCGAGCGTCGAGCAGGGCGAGAATCTCCTTGGCCGTCTCCAGCGAGGTGAGCACGAGGGCCGAGATGTTCACCGACATCGAAAGGGACAGCCCTTCCTTCTTCCAGGCCACCTGCTGATCGACGGCCCGCGCCAGCACCTCCCACGTCAGGGTGACGATGGCGCCCGATCGCTCGGCAAGCCCGATGAACTGGTCTGGCCCGATCAGGCCATGCTGTGGGTGTCGCCAACGCACCAGCGCTTCGATCCGGCTGACCACGCGGCCGGGAATCGAAACGATCGGTTGGTACTGCACCTCGATTTCATCGCTTGGGATCGCATCGAGTTTGCGCACAGCCAGGTCGCCGTGCGGTAGCTGTTCCTGCTGGGCGCCAAGGGCGGACAACGTCATGGCCACGTTGGCAAAGAAGGATGGCTTTGCGAGTACGCGAACCACGTCGAGGCCGGCGCGAATGGCGCTCCGTCGAATGACTTCGCCGTCCACGACATCGCTGACACCGACCAGAACGGTGCGCGGACGCCAACCGGCGTCCAGAGTGTCGATGATCTTCAGGCACTGCTCACGCCCGAGATCGACATCGAGGAAGAGCCAGTCGAAATGCCGTCCCTGCAAAAAGTCCGGAAGCTCGTCCGCCGAGCCGATGGCTCGGACGGAAAAATCCAGAGCGATCGCCCTTTCGACCAACTCAGCCCGGAATTCATCATCACCGCTGACCACCAGGGCGCGGAACTTGTGCGGCATCAAACGGGTCCGAAAGGGATTGGCCAGAAGGTGGTCTCTGGTCTGCAGACACGAACGTATCGGACATGAACCGCCATGTCATGGCCGCTCGCAGTCCGAGGGCCTATGCAACCCGAAGTCGAGCGCGGCCGGCTAGGAGCGTTTTGCACGGGGCGCTTCCTGGCCTGCCAGGTTCGAGAGCAGCTTCAGGCTGGCCGAGTAGTAGTCGTCTTCATCGCCGATTGCGGCGACCGGCGCCGTTCCCTTGAACTCGCCGGCCACGAATTCGGTGACCGCCGCGACGGCGGCGTAACCGCCGCTGGACGGGTACGGCGCCACGGAGCCGTCGTCGAGGTTGATCCAGGCGGGGGGCCGTCCTCCGAACCTCGGCGTCCGCCAGGCCGTCACGAACCGGCCGAGGCGGGAGGCCTGATTGTGCCACGCCAGGTACAGCGGAATGCGTATGGCATCGAATCCGAAATGCGGCTTCCAGTCGTCGGCGACCCTGAACGCCTGCGGCCCAACCAGTAGCCAGTCCGGCGGGAGCTTGTAGTCGCCAAAGGCCGCATTGTCGCAAAGCCAGAGCCCGTCGGCTTCGAGACGCCGCCATTTCTCCCGGTCACCCGCACCCTCGGCAAAATCGTGGATTGCGGACCATACATAGTAGGAGAGATTGACCACGTAGCGATTGCCGCGCGCAAAACCCTGAAGGCCCGGCAGCAGGATCAGTCGCCCCTGGAATTCGACCGTCAGCCGCTCGAGGACGGCCGACTGGATACGCCGGGACGGCTGCAGCCAACGCGGCTCGTTCCACTTTGCGGCGGCGCGCATGAGCGCCCAGGCGATCAGGATGTCTCCATCGGCCGCGTTGTTCTTGTCGGGAACGGGGTCGGACGTATTAGGCGACCAGCGCCAGGAAAAGAGGCCGTCGCCGCGCTGCAGCGATCTGGAGGTCCAATCCCAGATCCTCCCGAAGGACTCCTTGTCGTCGTAGCTCTGGGCAAAGAGAAGCCCCCAGCCCTGGCTCTCGGAATGGCTGACATTGTTGTTGCCGCTGTCGATCACCCGCCGGCCGTCGACGATGAAGCGGCGCTTGAAGGTCTGCCAGTCCTGATCAGCCCGGGCGGCCGTGGGACAAAGCGAAAGCGCCGCAAGGCCGACGCCCGCTTTCAGGAGCCGCCGGCGCGAACGATCGGTCACCCGACCCGGGTCCATGGCTACAGGCCGGTCCGTTCGTAGCGAAAAACCAGCGGTGGATAGGCTCCGTTGCCGCGTTCGGCGAGCCGCATGGCAAGGCCGGGCCGCTCCGCCTGTTGGGTGAGCCAGCCTTCCAGAAGCGCCTCGAGGATCGCCGCGAAAGCCGTCTGCGCCTCGACTCCGTCGAAGACCGGATAGCCGACCACGACGAACTCGAGCGCCTTCTCGGCCTCGTAGATATCGACATGCCCCCAATCGAGAGCCTGCAGCCCGGCGTTCATCGCCGCCTTGAGTTCGGCGAGGGAGTTGGAGGCCGGGATGGCGTGTTCCCTGGAAATGGCCGAACCCGCGCCGGCCAGGATGCGCAGCGCCTGCTCGTCTCCGGCGACCTGGGAAAGCGCTGTCGTCAGCCCCTCCATCAGGCTCCGCAGGGGGGCCGGGCAGGAGCGGCGGGCGGCTACGCCCAAGGTCAAGGAATCGAATGAATTATTTGCCGGGCGGACAGCCATCGAAAGTCCGTTCTGAACCAAGGCTAGTTAAAGGAACTCTTCAGGAATAGCAGAATTGTGCCCTGGTCGTACTGATAGGCATTGTCGAAATTGGCCTTGGCGCCGATCGAAGTGCGCTCGGTCGCTGCATATTCGAAACCGAGGCGCAGGCCGAAGGCAATGCCTGTGTTGCTCTGCGCCGGGAAGATCGGTGCAAACGCCGCCGCTCCGGACGAGGCCAGGATGTTCGCCGCGTTCTGGAAATAGTAGTTGGTGGGAAAGAACAGCGACGAACTCTGCTGGATGCTCTGCACACCGAGGGTCGCCCCGGCGCTGTACGTGAACTTGCCCGAAGTCTCCGTCCAGTCGATGGGGAACGTCAGGCTGTAGAAGCTCTGCGGGCTGAAGTAGCCGCCCTGGCCGTAGGTGAAGTAGCTGTAATTCTGGTCGTAGCTCAGGTAGGTCGCCGAGATGCCGACCTTGAGTTCCTGGTTCTCGTCCTTGATGGGACGGAAATAGGCGCCGGCGGTGAACTCATAGGACTGATTGCTCGCTACGTTGGTGCCCATGTAGTAGCCGTAGGCGAACTTGGAATAGATGCCGAGCGTCTGGTCGTCGTAGCTGATGATCGCTTCGCCGCCGTTGCGAGTCACCCCGCCCCAGGTCAGGCCGGTGATGGGATCGGTCACGCCGGCATAGGACAGCACGGAATCGGTGACCGACCGGCGCGACGCCTCGATCTTCAGGTTCATCTTGTCGCCGAGAGGCTGGTTCCAGGCGATGCCGCCGACGATGGTGGTGAGCGGGAAGCCGAGCGGCGTGCTGCCGACGTCGAAGGTGAGACGTCCCCAATCGAGTCCCATGCCAAAGGCGATGCCCGTAGCCTGCGCATTGTTGGGCTGCAGGCCACCCGCCAGCCCGGCAATCGCATTCGCGCCATAGCGCTGCAGGGTCGACAGGTCGCCCCCGATGGTCCCGGCGTTGATCGTCACCGGCATGATCGTTGGAACGAGGGCGGCGTTGCCGACGGGAATGCGGGCCTTGACCGGTACGTTGATCTCGTTGATGCGACCGAGGCCCGATTCGCCGGACCGGCCGCGGAAACCGATGCCGCCTTCCACGATGATCGCCGTCGACTTCTTCAGCGAGTTAAGCTCGCGTTCGATCTCGCGGCTGAGTGGATCGTTGTCGCTCATCGAACCCGACGGCGCACCCGGTGTCCCCGGCAGCGGCGGCGGCGTCATCGCGGTCACCGAAGTGTTCGCACTGCTTTCGCCGCCCGGCCGGCGCAACGGCACCAGCGGATTCTGCGCCACCTGGACGGGCGGCGCGGCGCGTACCGGTCCCGCCTGCGCCGTCAGGACGGCGGGCGTCGCCAGTGACGGCCGGTCCAGCGACATCACGTCGGCCCGGCTCGGCGCGCCGTCCGTACTCGTGACCGAAGCCTTCTTTGCGGCAACGCGTCGTTCGAACTCGGCCATGAACTCGGCTTCTGCGCTCCCGGCGGAGGGCCGCAGTGAAGCGGCTTCCGGCGCTCTGGCGCCGGTGTTGCCGGGCGACACGACCGCCGCTCGCTGAATGGGAGCATTGTCGACCGATGCAGGTGACGGCACCGGAAGCAGCTCGGTCTGCCCCAGACCGCGGTTGAGCTGCTGGGCGGTCTCGAGCGCGCGCTTGGCGCCCGTGCTGTCTCCCTGCGCGCGGAGCAGGCGTGCCTGGACCATGTAAAGGCGCGGATTCTGCGGTTGCAGGCGCAGCGCCTCGGCGAGCCACACATCGGCACGCTCGTATCTCCTGAGATCGATGGCGATGTTCACCGCCTGCTGCAGCGTGTCGGCATCGGCCGGCGACGACACCATGATCCCGTCGAGAACCTGGATCGCCTGCTCGCCGAAATTCGAATCCTTGTACACCCGCGCCAGCGCGAGACGGGCGCCGACGCTGGGCGACGGGCCGGAGACGTAGGGCAGCAGGACGTCGTAGGCAGCGGTCAGGTTCTTCTGCGTGCGCAGGCGGTCGGCCTGCTGGATCGCCAGCGATTCCTGGAGGTTGGCCACGTCGCGGCCGCCCGTGTTCTTGGATATGCGCGCCAGCAGCGTGCTGGCCTCGGCGTCCTGGCCCGCCTCCGACGCGGCGTAGAACATGGTGCGCAGCGTATCCGCGCTGAGGTCTTTGCGGGCCGCGAGGCGGCGGACGACCGCCATCGCCTGCGCCCGGTCGCCGATCTTGGCCAGGGCCAGGGCCGCGTTGGCCTGCTGCGACGGCGTCGCGCTCGGGGCATTGGCGCGCGCCGCCAAGGTGGCCCGCGCACCGGCATCGCCCGCCTTCGCCGCGGCGATGAGCTGATCGGTATCGCCGGCGTTGCGCAGATCGTTGCGCAGGGTGTTCATGCGCGCGGAACGCTGGTTGACCGGGATCCGGTCGAGCAAGGCCACGGCCTCGCCGGTACGCGACTGCTCGGAATAGTAGACGGCCGCCGCATAGAGGCTTTCCGGGCGCCCGCTGGCAACCAGTTCGTCGATCAGCGGCTGCGCTTCGGCGACTTTGCCCTGCCTGGCCAGCAGCTTCGCAAGGTCGTAGCGGATCCACGGGCTGGACGGATCCAGGCGCATGGCCTCGCGGTAGAGCTGTTCGGCCCGCTCGGGCTGCGAACGCTCGAGGCCGGCCGCCTGCACCCGCAGGCGCTGCGCCGCCTCCTGCGTGCCGTCCGACTGGATGCGGGTCCGCACCGAGGGATCGAGGTTGGCGAGGAGCGGCTCGCTGCGCGTGTCGCGTCCCTGGGCGGTGAGGACCTGATAAAGACCCGCCTGCGCTTCCTTGTTCCCCGGATCGCGGCTGAGGGCATCGCGAAGGTAGCTTTCGGCCTCCCGTTGCTTGCCTTGTCGGCGCAGCAAGTCGCCCATCAGGGCCTGCGCCGTGCCGCGCTCCTTGGGTGTGCCGGCATGGTCGGCCAGGGGCCGGACAAGCTTCTCGGCCTGGGTCAGGTCTCCACGATCGCGCAGGGCGACCGCCTCCCGGTAGGACAGCCAGAAATTCGCGGCTTCGAGCGCCGGCGCCCAGTCGGCCGCCCGGCTCGGGGCCATCTTGATCGCCTTGTCGAGCTGGTCGCGGGCGTCGGCGAACCGCTCCTGGCGCAGTCGTACGATACCGATGCCGGCAACCGCGTCGACGTTTGTGGGGTCGGCCTGCAGGACGCCCTCGAAGCGCGCCACGGCCTGGTCGTTCAGACCCTGGTCCGAGAGCCGATAGGCTTCGGCCAGGGCGGCCCCCAGCGGGTCCTGCCGCACCGGTTTTTGAGCGTCCATGAGCTTGTCACGCACCACCGTGTCGCCAGGGAAGCGTTGCAGATAGGAGTCGAAGAACGGCTTGTCCTGTGGCCCGACCGTGAGCCACAGCATGGCCTGGCGCATTGCCTCGAACGAGGCCTGGCCCACCGCCGGGTCGCTGGCAAGTTCGGCCAACAGGACAATGCCTTCGCGCCTTGTCTGCTCGTTGTAGGTGAGGATGCGGGCGTAGGTGAACTTGGTCCGTGAAGTCGCATAGCTGCGCTCAGCCAGGGCCTTGAGCCGGATCCTCGCCTCGTCCCAGCCGGCCCCGGTTCCCGCCAGCGTCTCATAATACTCGACGGCGAGATCGAAGGGTGGCGGCCCACTCCGGAAGGCCCTCTGATACTGCGCGATCGCGCGATCGTAGGCGCCGGCCGCGGCCAGCCGGCGGGCTTCGGCCAGGGCCACCTCGTCGGTCTGGCCCAGCGCCATCGCGCGTTCGAGTTCCGCCGCGCGCGCATCGTTCGGGTCGATCTGGCGCAGGCGCTGGATCGTGGCGCGGACCTGATCGAAGCGCTGGCTCTGCAGTTCGATCGAGCCTAGCTGGAACAGCGCCTCCGTATTGTCCGGCTGGCTTTCCAGGATCTTTCGAAGTGATTGGGCGGCGAGGTCGGGACGGTTGCGCTCGCGCCACATCGACGCCTGCTCGAACAGGAGGCCGTAGATCGACGATGACGACGGATCGGCCGTCGTCGGCGGCGGCGCCGCCCACCCCGGACTCGAGGCGGACAGGACGACGACCGCGCTGGCAAGAACGCTCTTGATAGCCCCGCCAAGCTCCGATCGCTTCGACCTTGCCATAGGCCCCCAAACTCGATCAGCTTCCGTCCGACGACGGCCGGGAAAGAAGCCGGTTAGCCCTGTTCGCCGAGAATCGCTCGATCGCCACGGCAAGCACCAATATAACACAAATCAAGCAAATGAATGCAGCAAGTTCAAAAGACCCGGCAAGCCATTGAATTCGCCACCAGATTGGAAGTCCGCCCACGAATTTCCTGATTCCTGAGGTGTAGAACTCGCCCTTACTGCCTGCCAGATAATAGAAATCGCCCTGGACGTTGGTCGCCCGCTCCGGATCGCCGAGATGATTGCTCAGATCCACCAGGGATGCCGGCTGACTACCGCCGACCATGACCACCAGCCGGCTGTCGTTGAGCGGCGACCAGAAGCTGGAAAGGAAACCGTAGGGCTTGCCGAGGTTGGCCTTGGCGAGTTCCGGGGCGGCGCCGCGATAGTAGGGCGCGCGCGGATCGGTCGGCTGGAATTGGCGCTGCAGGAAGGAGAGCCCGGGCGCGGCCGTCACGGCGGTCGGCGTGATATGGACCGAGTTGTGGGCCTCCCACTGCTTCAGCAGTGGCTGGTTCGACGGCAACCCGATCACGATCAGGTCCCGGTCGGCCACCTGTTCGACCTTCGCGGCATCGACCACCACATAGCGGCTCGGCGGCACGCCCGTGGCATCCGCCATCATGCCCAGCAGGTTCAGAAGCGCCTGCACCTCCTGCGGTGACGCGGTCTCCGGCATCACGAACGCGGTGGTCGCGAGGTCGGCATGGCGGGTGAAGGGAAATCCGGCATTGGCGAACAGCGCCAGGTTGGGGAAAGCGGCGAAATGGGCGACGCGACTGAGGTCGATCGTCGAGTCGGGGTCGATGCCGGTACGATCGCTCCAGTCGAGCATTCCGCAATCGGCGTCCGCCTTTGCCCGCAGCTCGAACAGGAAATCGAGCTGGTTCTGGCTGGCGAGCTGGAAGCCCGGAAGCAGCACCTGGCTGACGCGATCCTCGGCCCGTCCCGGGAACAGCCATTCCTTAAGCCGCGACAGCACCTTCAGCTTGGGTTCGAGGGGAATCTCGCCGACGGTGCGCTGGTTGAGGTCGACGAAGACGCGCGAATTGCCGGGATCGACCCAGCTGTCGTCGGCACGACGGATATGCACGTACATCTTGCCGCCCGACAGGGCGCCAAAGAACAGGTCGGGCGCCGTGCGGAACGACACCTTGGGCGTGTCGAGGAGCCGGCGGCCGTTGATGGCCCCGCCGCCGGCCAGTTCGCCGAGACGCACCGGCCGATCGCTCGGAATCCATTTCGGCGCGTCGTACGGGCGCCGCGGCTCCGGCAGCGGCTCGCTGGCGGCCGACCAGCCGCCGCTCAGGCGCGATGTCGAGGTCGCCAGCGTCCCCGCGGCCGCCTGCAGCTGCCCGGCGTCGTCGCCGATGACCAGCAGGAGCTTGCTGTCGACCTGGGCAGGATTGGCAACCACCGCGACACGCGGTCCTTCGCCCGGAATGGCCGCGACACCGGGCGGATAGTTGCCGCCCGCCACCAGGACGACGGCGCTGCCGGCCGGCAAGCCGGTATACTGCACGGGGAACGTGGCACCCTTGTTGCCGGCGACCAGACCGAAATAACCGGCCACCATGCCGGCCGCCTGCATCACGCCGGGGTCGGGATCGGGCGGCAGCACGAAGGGCAGGTTGAGAGGCAGCGGATCCTTGGGATCGGCGAAAGGCCGCGGCAGCAATGCCAGGTCGTCGGCGATCGGCAGCCGCGTCGTGCTGAGATAGATGAAGGTCGCCGGCTCGATGTTCACCCAGATCGCCCTGTCGCGATCGAGCGTACAGGCCTTGGCCCCCTGCCCCTTGAGCGTAAAGCGGAAATGCAGGCGGTTGTCGGTCGACAGCAACGCCGGCGTGAAGGTGAACTCGGCGCGCGCCTTCGGTCCGCTCGCCTTGCCCAGCGCGACCGAGCCGATCGGCTCGTTGTTGAGGAACACCTGGAGCACGCCGTCCTCGCGGGCGACGGCGTTGGAATAGCTGAAGATGAGGCTGATTCGCGCCGCGAGGAAGGCATCGTCCTGGCGGGTCGTGAAGACAATGCCGGTTTCGGCTGTGGCCCCTTCGAGATGAAGCGCCCTGCTCCGCAGGTCGCTCAGCCGGATCAGCTGGCTGCGACCATCTGCGGTCCCGGTGAACATCGGATAGTTCGCCATCGGAAGCGGCGAAGGGGTCGGCAATATGTCGGGCCGGTTTGCACCGGGCGGAGGGACAGGCGTCGTCGTTACGGTGGGAGCCACGGGCGGAGCCGGCGCTGGAGTCGGCGCCGGCACGACGGGTGGGAGAGCCTGGGATGGCGGCGGCCGCGGCGCCCCGGCCGGCACCGGGCTGCCGGACGGAGGGATCGTCGGCGGCACGATGGGGGTTGCCACGTTCGCGGGCGGCATCGGCGTGGTCGTTGGCAATGGCGCCTGCAGCCGCGGACTTTGCGGTTCCGGGGGTGGAATGATGGCGACGCCCGACGGAATGGACGGCAGGCTGGACGGCAGTTCGAACTTCGGCGGGACCTGCGTCGGCTGCGTGAGCTGGACCGCCGGGCTGTTGGCCTGCGGCGGGAAGAAGGTCATCGGTGGCGAGCCGGCCCCCGTCCGCGGGGCAGGATCCTGTTGTGCCACCGCAGGAGCAATGATCGTGAGAGCCAGAACCATCGCGGCGCGACGGACCGCTGCCGACCTCACGTCGGCCTCGGCGCCGCCGGTAGCGGTTGCTGCACGGGCTCCCGGGGCCGGCGGAGATTGCGGGCCGCCATGCCGGCCAGACCGCGGATGGCGCCGGAGAGATCGATCAGCGACTTGCCGACGGTGTCAGGCGGCCGGTCGTCCCAGTTGAGCCAGGCATCGGCGCGGCCGAACACGGCACTGACGATCGTGCGCTCTTCCTCGAGGTTCGTCGGCATGAATTCGAGCCGCACCTCACGGCCGTTGACGGCAACGACCCGGGCCGGCACTGCGGAGATGTCCTCGATCTGCTCGAAGTTGATGACGACTTCCTCGTTCACCGTCACGTCGGTCGCGAGGTCGTCCATCCGCAGCAGGCCGCCGCCGAGGGAGAGATCCTCGGTGCGCCCCATCAGCGAGCGCCTTCCGTCGAAATAGAGCGCGATCGGCTGCCGGCTGCGGACGCGCGGCTGGGCCCTCACCTGCCGCCGTTCGCGGCCGACCGCGAGGGCCGCGAACACGGTGAAGGCGCTGTAGAAGCACCAGAACAGGTTCATCCAGAGCACCGGCGCGTCGCCCGGGAACAGCTCGGTGAAGAGAAGCCGGTAGAAGCCGACGCCGATCGCCGCCAGCAGCACCACGGCCAGGATCATCAGCGGCCGCATGATCGGCGTATCGTAGAGTTCCTTCTCCAGCACACCGCCCTTGCTGGTGACGTTGAAGCTGCCGGCCTTGGGATTGATCAGTGCCAGCAGCGTCGGCCCCATGATGTGGAACAGCAGCACGTTGTCGTAGATCTCACCCCAGAAGGAATAGCGAAAACGCCCGTCGAGCCGCGACTGCGTCGCCAGGGTGTGGAACAGGTGCGGTCCGGCATAGGCCATGACCATCAGGGCGCTCGCCACGATGATGTTCTGGGACGTCACCAGATAGGCCACAGGCGCCGTCAGGAAGACGAAACGCGGCACCGGAAACAGGAAGTACATCATCGCATTGAGGTAACAGATGCGCTGACCGAAGCTCAGGCCCCGCCCGAGCAGCGGATTGTCGGTGCGGAAGATCTGGATCATGCCGCGCGCCCAGCGCATCCGCTGGCCGATATGGATCGAAAGCCGCTCGGTCGCCAGGCCGGCGGCCAGCGGCCACCGCAGATAGGCCGTGTTCCAGCCCTTGCGATGCATGCGCAGCGACGTATGGGCATCCTCGGTCACGGTCTCGACGGCGATGCCACCCACCTCGTCGAGCGCCTCGCGGTTCAGCACAGCACACGAGCCGCAGAAGAAGGTCGCGTTCCAGAAGTCGTTGCCGGGCTGGAGCAGGCCGTAGAAGAGCTGGCCTTCGTTGGGCACCCGGCCGAAGGTGCCGAGATTGCGCTCGAACGGATCGGGCGAATAGAAGTGATGCGGCGTCTGCAGCATCCCGAGCTTGCGGTCGCGCAGGAACCAGCCGACGGTCATCTGCAGGAACGCGCGCGTCGGGATATGGTCGCAGTCGAAGATGGCGATCAGCTTGCCCTTGGTGATCGTCAGGGCGTGATTGATGTTGCCGGCCTTGGCGTGCTCGTTGCTAGGCCGGATCAGGTAGCCACAGCCCGCCTCCTCGGCAAAGCGCTTGAACTCCGGCCGACGTCCGTCGTCGAGGATGTAAACCTTGAACTTGTCGGCGGGGTAATCCATGACCATCGCCGCCAGCACGGTCGGCTTCACGACGTCGAGGCTTTCGTTGTAGGTCGGGATATAGACGTCGACCGTCGGCCATTCCTGGACATCGGCAGGCAGCGGCGCCGGCTGGCGGTCGAGCGGCCACAGGACCTGGAAGTAGCCGATCATCAGGACGATCCACGCATAGACCTCGGCGGCGTAGAGGCCGTAGCCGAACATCATGTCGAACGGGTCGACGAAGCCCAGCGTCTCGGTCGTTCGCCACCACAGGTACCGGGTCGACACGAGAGCCGACAGCACGACGATGATCAGGGTCGCCATGCGACTCTTGAA
Organism: Reyranella sp.; assembly: GCA_044377795.1. Taxonomy (GTDB): domain Bacteria; phylum Pseudomonadota; class Alphaproteobacteria; order Reyranellales; family Reyranellaceae; genus Reyranella. The sequence goes on from JBILYJ010000001.1 coordinate 15,287, forward strand.
ACGGTTCACGAGCAGAAAGATGAAGGCCGTGAAGACCGCGAAGATGGCCTGCGTCTGCAGATCGAACGGCGTGATGATGACGAAGGCCGCCGGCCCCAGGGCTACGATCCCGACAAACAGGTAGAAAAGCCTCGTGCCCAGCGGAACGCGCCGGTTCGGGGTTGGCTCGACGGTGCTGAGGAAGGTCATCGCTGTCCGGGTTCCATGCCGTCGAGAAGCAGTCCCTGCACCGAAGCGGCCAGTCCCCGCACATCGGCCGCCGCCTTGCTGGTCGGCGCGCGATCGACCACGAGTTGCTGATGCGCCACGGCCTCGCCGAAGCTGTCGTCGTAATTCACGATGCCGATCATCGCCTGCCCCAGCCTGCGCCGGAGCAGGGCGATCACGTCGCGCGTCAGCTTGCGGCGCATGTCGACGAGGTTGAAGACGTAACGCACCTGACGGCCGGATCCTTCCGGCACACGCCCGAGAAAACTCTGCGATTCGACCGTCGACAGCAGCGACACGGAGGTGGCATCGGCCTGCAGCACGACGATGTCGAGCGTCGAGATCTGACGCGTCTGATCGAGGAAGACCGAGGGCCCCGGCGGCGTATCGACGACCACGACGAAGCCCCGCTCGATGAAGGGGGCAAGCGTGTTCGCGAGCCAGTTCTCGTTGCGCGCCAGATGGTCCGTCACGGCATGAAGCTGCGCCCCGTTGACCTGCCCGAACGGCAGGACGAGGAGATTGGCACCGCCCGGCAGGACACCCTCGCGAACCGAGCGCCCATAGACGAGGCAGTGCGCCCAGCCACGATCATCAGCAAGCTGGATGCCGGCGTGCAGGCGCATCGAGTTCTGGACGTCGAGATCGACGACGAGGACCCGCAGACCGGAACGGGCCAGCACGCCAGCGATGTTGATGCTGAGAGAGGTCTTGCCCACGCCGCCCTTGGGTGAACAAAAACAGACGACCGACATTAACGTGCCAGTCGGTCGAAGAGTCCATTCAGGCCACCGGTAGAGGGCGGCTGCACCGCCTGGCCGACCGGCTGGCTGATGATGCGACGAATGTCGGCCAAGGTCCTGTGAGGTCCGCGCGCCTCCGGCGCGGAGGACCGCCCAGCGGCCGCGGCATGCTGGAACGCCTCGTTCCGCCATGCTCCGCGTTCGGCGGGCCGCACCTCGCCGATGCCCGGCGAACGGTCGAAGACGTCGGCCAACAGGTCGTTTCCCGATGTCGCCCCGACCGCGAGCGGCATTTCCTGCCGCTCGGACAGGGGCGGATCCTTGCCGAAGATGGCATCTATCAAGGGTGCCGACATTTGATCCGTCGTGCTGTCGAATTCGCGATAGGGCGTGCCGGTACGGCCTGTTGCACTCAGGAGATGGGCGACATCGTCGTTGTTCTTGATGGCCATGTCCGTACTCCACCCACCATGTCTGATACACTATCGGTCGCGGCCCGTCATCTCTGCACGCACAATATAAGCTATCAAAATGTCAGGGTTAGCGCCCGCTTTTCATCCAGCAGATCCGTCACCGATCTGCAACTCACTGAGATGTCCGAGATCGAATGCACCCCCCCCGGTCACGGGCTTGCAGGCCGCATCGGCCCTGCGGCGCGGATATGAAAAAGCCGGCGACCAGGGCGGCCGCCGGCTGCTTTCAGGATCGGTTTAGGCTGAAGTTCTAGGCGACGGCCTTGATCGTCTTGGCGGTGATCTCGACGATCTCGTCGATCTGGGCCTTCTCGATGATCAGCGGCGGCGACATGGCGATGGCGTCGCCGGACTGGCGCACCATCAGGCCGAGCTCGAACGCCTTCGAGAAGGCCTTGTAGCCGCGCGTGCCGACGGAGCCTTCCGGCGCCAGGTCGATCCCGCAGGCCATGCCGAGATTGCGGATGTCGGTGACGTTCGGCAGGCCCTTCAGCGAATGGATGCCTTCCTCCCAATAGGGCGCAAGGTCGGCAGCCCGCGCGAACAGCTCCTCGTCGCGATAGATGTCGAGCACCGCCGACGCCGCCGCGCAGGCCAGCGGATGCGCCGAGTAGGTGTAGCCGTGGAAAAGGTCGATCGCATTCTCCGGCCCGTTCATCAGGCCGTCGAAGACGTGCTTGCGCACGAAGACGCCGCCCATCGGCACCGTGGCGTTGGAGATGCCCTTGGCCACCGTCATCAGGTCGGGGATCACGCCGAACTTCTCGGCGGCGAAGCTGCTGCCGAGGCGACCGAAGCCGGTGATGACCTCGTCGAAGATCAGCAGGATGCCGTGCTTGTCGCAGATCTCGCGCAGCCGCTTCAGGTAGCCCTTCGGCGGCGGCAGGAAGCCCGTGGAACCGGCGCACGGCTCGACGATGACGGCGGCGATGTTGGACGCGTCGTGCAGACCCACGATGCCCTCGAGCGCATTGGCCAGGTGCGCGCCGTTCTCCGGCTCGCCCTTCGAGAAGGCGTTCTCCGGCAGGTGCGTGTGCGGCAGGTGATCGACGCCCGGCAGCATCGCGCCGAACCACTTGCGATTGTTCACCATGCCGCCGACCGAGATGCCACCGAAGCCGACGCCGTGATAGCCGCGCTCGCGGCCCACGAAGCGGGTGCGCGTGCCCTGGCCGTTGGCGCGGTGGTAGGCCAGCGCGATCTTCAGCGCGCTGTCGACCGCCTCGGAGCCGGAGTTGCAGTAGAAGGCATGGTTCAGGTCGCCCGGCAGAAGGGCGGCATGCCGCGCCGCCAGTTCGAACGCCTTGGGATGGCCCATCTGGAACGACGGTGCATAGTCCATCTCGTCAAGCTGCTTGGCGATCGCCGCCTTGATTTCCTCGCGGCCATGGCCGGCATTGACGCACCACAGGCCCGCCGTGCCGTCGATGATCTGGCGCCCCTCCGGCGTCCAGTAATGGACACCCTTCGCCCGGGCCAGCATGCGCGGATTCTTCTTGAACTGCCGGTTCGCCGTGAACGGCATGAAGAACGCTTCAAGATTGTTCGCGGCAGGCGCGCTGTTTGACGACATCCCCATACTCCTCTGAATTCCGGAACCCTATACTGAACCGCTTTCTATCCAGAACAAGATGATATCTGCCAACGGCTAGGTTGCAGTAATCTGCGCACAAACGACCTGACCCGCTCACTATACTGAACACAGTAAGCACCATGGACATCACGACCGGCGAGAGACTGAAGATCGCGCGCCAGCGGGCCGGGCTCTCCCAGCGGGCGCTGGCCAAGAAGGCGGGCGTCGGCAACGCCACCGTGTCCCTGATCGAGAGCGACCGGATCAACCCGTCGGTCAGCGCGCTCAAGCGGATACTGGACGCGATCGCCATGCCGCTGTCCGACTTCTTCGCGATCGACGAGAAGGCGAGCGAGGAGAAGGTCTTCAAGGCGAGCAGCCTCACGGAGATCGGCCGGGGCGGCATATCGTTCCGGCAAATCGGCAAGGACCTGTCCGGGCGCGCCCTGCAGCTTCTCTACGAGACCTACCAGCCGGGCGCCGACACGGGGAAGATCATGCTCCGCCACGAGGGTGAGGAAGCGGGCTTCGTGATCTCGGGCCGCATCGAACTCACGATCGGCTCGACGCTGCACATCCTCAACACCGGCGACGCCTATTACTTCAAGAGCGTCGAGCCGCATCGTTTCAGGAATGCGACGACGAAGCCGGCGGTGATCGTGAGCGCCTGCACCCCGCCGACATTCTAGCAAGGCGCAGAAAGATCTCGCGGGCCGGGCGCCACTGCCGGCCGTCATGACTGTGGGAGGCGCCAGGGGCCCTCACCCCGCTGGCGGCTCGCTCGACATCTTCTCGATCTCGCACCACGCGCATCGTAGCGGTATCGAGCCGCTGACGGGATCGGCCCGATCGGTGCTGATGGCGCCGTTCAGGTTCGCTGCCAGCGGGTGATTCCGATCGTAGGGCGTGCCTTCCCCGCCATCGACCCACCAGCCGTGCTGGCCGAACACGGCACCAGGTGCGAGGCCCGGCACGAGGACGGCGCGGGCGACCGCATCACCGCTCGGCGTCCTGATGCGAACCCAGTCGCGCTGGACGATCGACCGCGCGGCCGCATCGGCCGGGGCAATCTCCACGATCGGGTCGGGCACCAGCCGGCGCAGCGAGCCGATGTTGCGATGCTGGCTGTGGCAGTAGGCGACGCTCTTGGCACTCCCAAGGCGCAACGGATAACCCGCTTCGGCGGGCACGAGATCGCTGACGTCGAGTTCGGGGATCGGCCGGTAGCCGGAGAGCAGCAGCCGCTCCGAATAGAGTTCGATCTTCCCGGTCGGGGTCGGGTAGCCGCGGGGATGGCCATCGTGCGGGATCGCCTGGGCATCGACCTGCGCCGCTCCCTCGACCGCGATGCCCGCCGGAGAACGGCGCAACATCTCGACGGTCAATCCGGTCTTGGCCAGGACCGCATCGTGGCCGCGGTCGGCCTCGAGATCGAACATTCGATCGCCGAGGCCAAGCCCTGCGGCGAGTCCCATCACGATGTCGGTGTCGGAGCGTGCCTCGCCGACGGGCGCGACGACGGGGGGCCGAAGCTGGACGTGGCGCAGTCCCTCGAGGCTGCCGTCGAAGCCGGTCCGCAGTCCTTCCCGCTCCCACGAGGTCGCGACGGGCAGAATGATGTCTGCATAGCGGGCCGTCGCGTTGACGAAGAAATCCGCATGGACGTGAAATTCGAGCGCGCACAGCGCCTTGCGGGCAATCTCCGTATCCGGCTGCGACACCAGGAGGTTGGTGCCGAAAGACATCAGCATGCGCACCGGATAGGGCGCCTTCGCGAGTACCGCCTTGTAGACGTCGCGGGCCGTCACCCAACCTTGAAGTCCGGGACCAAGGGGTCGCTCGGCAAGACCGATCGCCTTGTCGCGCTGTGTCGCGGGCAGCAGATCCTGGCCGGAAATATCGACGAAGGGCGCCGCTACGCCGGGCACGTTGCCGCCCTTGCGGCCATAGCTGCCGGTGAGCGCATAGAGGATCGAAATCGCGCGATCGGTCTGCGTGGCCGTGACGCTCTGCCCGACACCGTTCCAGGCGTAGTAGGCAACCGACCCGGCACCGGCAATGATGTCGGCGGCCTTTGCGAGGTCGCCGGGCTCTATGCCGCTCACCTCGGCAACACGCTCCGGCGGAAATTCCGCGGCGGCCCGCGCGAACAACTCCAGCGCGGTGTGACACAGGACGGGGCCGGTCAGCGTCTGGACAGTGCCCTGCCAGCGCAGCGCAGGCGTGACGCTTCCCAGGTCCCAGCCTCCGCGCGTCGGATCGAACGGCAGCAGGCCGCCGCCGTCGCCAGCGTAGGAAAACAGAATGTCGGTCCGGCCATCGGCCCGAAGGTCGCTCTCGCGCAGGAAGCGGCCGGTATCGGAGCGCACCAGCAGGCTGGCGTTCGTCCAGGTCGCCGCAAATGCGTGATCGAAGCGTCCGCTCGAGACCAGCAGGTTCGCCAGCCCGAGGGCAACCGCCTGGTCCGTGCCGGGGCGCATCCGCAGCCACTGGGTCGCGCGCTTGGCCAGCGCCGTCGGCCGCGGATCGATGACGATCATGCGCGCACCGCGCTTCAGGCCCTTCTGTATCTCCACCTGCCGCGCCAGCCAGGTGGCCGCGGGATTGTTGCCCCACAGCACGATGCAGTCGGTGTTGGCGAAGTCCGGTGTCCCGATGTCGTGCCCGTAGGTGAAGCGCGATGCGTAGTCCTTGTGCCAGTTACAGATTTCGGTTCCGTAGACGGTGTTCGGGCTGCCGTAGGCGCGGATGAAGCGCTCGACCCATGAGATCGAATCCGAAATGTGCGAGCCACTCGGCGTGGTGACGGAGAAGGCCACCTGTTCGGCGCCGTGCCTCGCCCGGATCTCGGACAGGCGCGCGGAGATTTCGGCCAGCGCCTCGTCCCAGCCGATCGGCTGCCAGCCGGGATCGGGGGCGCCCTTCGGTTGGGTGCGGCGAAGCGGGTGCGTCACCCGTTCGGGATGATAAACGAGCTCCGGGGCCGCCCGCCCCTTGGGACAAAGCGCCTGGCCGGTCGGATGATCGGGCAAGGGCTCGATCCCCAGCAACCGCCCGTCTTCCACGACGGCGACGCAGCCGCAACGCGACCGGCATTGCGTGCAAAAGGCCGCAATCTTCTGCGCTCCAGACATCTGCACTCCCCTGCTCGACGTCACGATGGTCTCTTTGACCCCGAGACGGCAACCTCGACCGAGTTCGTCGAGCGGCCGGGAAGCGGCACCGGCCAGGACCAGATGAAGCTCACGACAGGCGTCGCCATTGGCCTCATGGTGGCCGGCTCGCCATGCGCGCAACGCTTACGGCAACTACGGGCGAAGGCTTGCGCGGTTGGCGACCGCCTCCTGCCAGCATTTGCAACGAAGAAAACCCCGCGCCGGGCCACCGGGCGGGGTTTCAGCGGTGTTTGCCCGCGTTATGCCTTGAGGTTGGCGGCGGCGTCCTTGCCGCGCTCGTTCACGACATCGTACGTGATCTTCTGGCCCTCGTTCAGGCCGTTCAGGCCCGCGCGCTCAACCGCGCTGATGTGGACGAACACGTCCTTGCCGCCGTTGTCGGGCTGGATGAAGCCGAAACCCTTGGTGGCGTTGAACCACTTAACCGTGCCTGAAGCCATAGTATATCCTGACTGCGAGTTGTTTGCCGCGTTAGGGCGACCCCCTCTAATGCACGCCATCAGGCGGAGTGGCAAGGTGTGGCTCCCCTACGACTTGATGGTTGTGGGAACGAGGCGGTCGGCTGGCGATCGCAGAATCAGGTCTGCCTGGCCTTGTGATCGGGGTTTCTGGCAAGGGCGCCCCGAGGTGCCGTACGTCTATGCATGGGAGGCGAGCAAGCCCTTTGGCAGGATCCGCAATCGCGTCTCGGACGAAAGCCATTCTCTCGCGTCTGCTTCGTGGGCGAAACCGCGCAATCGACGTCTGTTGCCTGTCCGCTGCTTCAGAAAGACCGCCGCATGCACCAAGGACGGCGAAGGGCCATTCCCAAGCACGATCGCAATGGAGCCCGGAATCGCGGTGCTCAGACGAGGAATGGCGGGCAACGAGTCCATAGCGTCGCACAGCTGAATGTCGGCTTTGCTCAGGTCGAACAGCTTGCAAAAGCCGACCGCACCCTCCGCCCGCATGACCGCCCGGAACGATCTGAGGAAAGGTCGATCCAGCACACCGATGCCCTGAACGACGACCAGGGCCTCAGGTCTGAACATCTTCCATCCCAACGCAACCATAACGGTTATCCCGTCGCTCTTCTTCGAGAGACATACTGCACTTATGGCGCGATAAACCTCATCAACTTTCTTCTATACGTTGACAGGGACAATGGACGACAATTTCGATAGTCGAAAATGTTATATTATTTCTAATAGGCCCACCGGTGCCACCCTGCGCCCGCCAAACACCACCATCACTTGTGCGGTACCTTCTCCGAATTGGTGAGGACACGGCAGGTGGCATTGCCCCCGACATAGTCATCGAGCAGCGGCCAGCCGCGCTCGCCACGCGCGGGCACCAGCGTGAGAAGGCGCATCGACTCGTCGCGATCCGGGAAGCGGGCGCGATAGAGTTCGGCCCAAGCCATGTAATGGCGGCCGTTGCCGCGCAGCACGAGGAACCCCAGGTCCTGCCGCTCATCGTCAGCACCGGTGAACGCCGCGAGCCGCCCGGGATCGTCGATGGCATCCAGCAGAAAGGCGATGGCGCGATGGAGGTCGGCGCCGTCGGGACGGGGCTGCCACACGTCCTGGCCGAATGGCCCCAGCAATTCGCCGATGTAGACCAGTGAGGCGATCGCATGGCGCTGGTACCACAGCGCCCGCGGCCCGCGCTTCATCTCCAGTGGCAGGCTGCCATCGGCGCCCATCCCGGCGATGGCCGCCCGGGCGTCGCTCTCTGCAACGTCGGCAAGCTCGCGCCGGCCGGTCAGCACCGCCCACTGGGCCGCGACGGTGGCGCGCAGCAGGGCGTGATTGTTGTGGTTGCTCATGGCTTCGCCCTTGGCGCGGCTCTTCTTCCCACCGGTCGTCACGTCCTGGAGGGCGACGAGATGGGAAAGCCAGCGCTCGACCTCCTCCGCATGAGCTCTTCCGGCGGGCGCGTGGCGCAAGTCCATCCACGCACCGAGGATGGCGATCAGCGCGCGACGCAGGGAATAGATCGAGTTGGTATTGCTCTCGGCAGGCCCCGCGTCGACGATCTCGGAGAGCGCACCGGCACGCGCCCAGCGCAGCAAGGCCTCGACGGCCCTGCCGGCGGCTTCCTCGTCGCGCCGGCCGCGCCAGGCGGCAGCACCCTCCATCTGAAGGAGAGCGAAGGGTTCGATCCGGCGGTCGGTTCCCTTGTGCGCAGGCCCTTCCACAGCGACGACCGGCACCGGATCGATCTGGACCGCCGGCGGACGACAGGCATCCTCGGCGGGCGACCGGGCGTGCCCGGGCCAGGCGGCGAGCACCAGCAGGACGACAACGATGCAACGGGTCATGGCAGCACCGCCAGCTTGAACTCGTGCAGCGTATAGAGGCTCGGCAGGCGCAGGACGCCCGCATAGCTCACGATGGCAAGCACCAGGACCGACATGGCGACGGCGGTCAGGTAGAACGCGACGCCGTTGCGTATCTGGTCGGCCAGACCGCCGCCGAAACCCGCCTTCTGGTCGCCGCGGTTGGTCCAGCGCTGCTTGGACAGGCGGAACAGACAGTAGACTTTCACCGCGGCATTCACGACCTGGTTCACATAGAGCAGCAGCGGATAGACGAGGTGGACCTCGCGCGAGTAGCCGAACAGCACCACCGCCTGCCAGAGCCGCGTGACCGCAATCCAGATGAAGTAGGTGACGAGGAAGGCCGGCGAGACCAGCACGGCACCCATCACGCCGAGGATCGGGCTCACCAGCGTGGTCCACATCGCAATGCGCTGGTCGACGATGCACCACCAGATGAAGAAGCCGGTGCGGCGAGGACCCAGCGCGATGGCGCGCGCGCCGTTGCGGAGCATGTTGCCCGACCAGCGGCGCAGGTTCTGCACCATGCGCTCGTAGCCCGAGCCTTCGATATGCTCGACGGTGTAGGCGATCGTGTCGGGCACGTACATCATCTTCGCGCCGACGCGCAGCATGTAATACCAGGTGGTCTTGTCGTCACCCGACAGGAAGCGGAAACGACCCCACAGCCAGTGTTCGAGATGGTCCTCCTCGACCAGCTCGTAGAACTCCGGCCGGATAACATGGTTGACGCGATACAGCGACAGCCGCCCGGTCAGGGTCAGGACCTTGCCGGCGAGCGCGTGGCTCTGCATGGCGATGCGGCGCTGCGCGAACCTCATGGTGAGCCACAGCTGAATCCACCGCGGGCCGAAGCAGATCACCTCCTCGTCGGTCGTCATCGCCTCGAGCGCGGGGTCGGCGACGAACAGGGAGGTGCACTTGGCGAGCATGCCATCACCGATGATCGAGTCGCCGTCCATGAAGACGACGACGTCGTCCTCGCGGACTTCGCCGCGCTCACGGCCCTTCGCCATGGCGCGGAGCGATGCGCCGATACCGTAGCGCTTCCCGGGCGCGGTCTGGCGGGCGATCTCGAAGCGGATCTCGATGTCGGCCGCATGCTCGGCCAGGAAGTCGGCGATGATGATCTCGTCGCTTTCGTCACCGGACCCCAGCCAGATCGTGCCGGGCAGGCCGGTCGATCGCAGCTCACGCACGATGCTGTCGACCACGGCGTGGGTGATTTCCCGCTTCTCGCGGAAGGTCGTCATCATGAAGTGGACCCGGCGCGGACGGTGACCGTCCTGCCAGGCCTGGTCGGCGAGCCGGCGCAACGCAGGATAGCGCACGAAGGCGTAGATCCAGGCCCGCACGACGTGGGTGGTCCACCAGCCGAACCGCCAGAGACCGAGGCCGCCGATCACGATCGTGACGTGACGCGCCGCCGGGTCCCACAGCGTGTTCGGCACCGTCAGAAGCAGGATGACGCAAAGTGCGGCGTACGCCGCCAGGCCACCAAGCACGGTCGGGTTCCACTTCGCCCAGAAGCCGGGCTGGGGAAGCATGTCGGCATACTGGATGACACCCGGCGTCGGTGGGACCCTTGCCACCGCGTTCACAGCCGCTTCTCCGCCGGTTGATCGACGGGCCGGTCGGCCACCGTGCGGAAGTCGCCCAGCACGGTGTCGAGCGAGCGACGCTGGAAGGAAACCACGGCCGGCGTACCGGGCTCGAGTTCGTCACGCAGCCGCTCGGCCTGGTCGCCGTCCAAACGGAGGACCGCGCGCGCGGTGCGGTCGAGATCGCCCTGTCGCACGCCACTGTCGCGCGCCTGGCGCCAGGTGTAGCGGCTCTCGACATCGTCGAGGAACCCGGCCGCGCGGTCGATGGCAACGATGTGCGCGGGCAGGCGCAGGCGCAACGCCGGAATATAGATGGTGGCGGCATCGCCCACGCTGACGCGCAGGACCTCGTTCTGCGTCAGGAAGGCGTTGATCGTACGCTCGCCTTTGCGCTCATAGACCGCGACCGTGTCGCCGGCCCGGACGGCGCTGCCTTCCCCGTGGAGCACGCGCATGATGCGGCCATCCCCCGTTGCGGTGACGACGGCGGCGGCGCGACGCTCCTGCCACACGCGCAACTCCTCGGTGGCCACGTCGATCTCGGCGCGCGCACGCTGCACGGCAGCCTCCAGCTCGGCGAGCCTGCCGGTGATGCGATTGCCATCGAAGAAGCGGCCCGCCGCCGCAGAGGCGACGAGGGCGCTGCGCTGCTCCTCGAGGATGCGCGCACGCTTGAGCTGTGCATTGAGGATGGCGTGCTGATTGGTATGGTCTTCCAGTTTCTGGCGGGGGGCGAAGCCCTGCGCGAACAGCCCGCCGACGCGATCGACCCGCGCCTTGGCGGTGACGAGCTGTTCCTCGAGCGAGGCGATCTCGGCCTGCACCGCCTTCAGCTCAGCCTGCGTGATGATCAGCGTATCATCACGCTTGGCCTTCTCGGAAACGAGATGCGCCTCATGCTGTCGGAGCGCATGGCGCGCCCGTTCGAGCTGGACGCTGGCGAGCGACACCTGGCGCTCGACCTCGGGGTCGTGGATCTTTGCCAGCCGGCCGCCGTTCGTCACCGTGCTGCCGGGCTTGATGCCGACGCCGAGCATCACACCGTCCGACGGCGCCCGGATGGGCTCGACGGCGCCGGCGATGACGGCGGCGTCGACCTCGAGCCGCACCACGTTGGCGTAGACCAGGGCACCGCCGTAGACGATCGCGGCACCGCCGGCGATCGTCCACAGCAGGCCCATCGTCATGCGACGGACGAGGCTGCGCTTGGTGGTGTTCGGCTTGGACATGGCACCGATCCTACGGGTCTAACCGCTTACCAGCAGACCCCGCGATAGCCCGGCTGCTCCTGGACGGCCGCCGGCAGGCGGACCAGATCGATGACGGTGCTGTCGGGATGACGCGCCTCGAGAGCGGCGATGAAGTCGGGCGTGCCGTGCGACACGACGATCACGTCGCAGGCGCTGACCAGTTCGCCGGCCGTGTCGGTCAGCAGGTCCGGCAGGACCTGAAGCGCGACCCGGGTCGCGGGATTCGCGGCCTTGAGATAACCGCCAGCCAGGCGGACACCCGCCGTGTTGACGTTGCGGTCATGCGCCAGGACCTTGTAGCCGGCGTCGATCAGGCGGCCGAGCAGGTCGATCTGCGGGCTCTCGCGCAGGTCGTCGGTGCCGTCCTTGAAGGTCACGCCCAGCAGGCCGACCCGCTTCGCGCCGGTCTCGGCGATCAGGCGGAAGGCGTGGTCGATGTGCGAGTCGTTGGACCGCAGCAGGCTGTCGATCAGCGGAACCTCGACGCCGTTGGCATGGGCGAGGCCGGTGATGGCCCGCACGTCCTTGGGCAGGCACGAGCCGCCGAAGGCGAAGCCGGGCTTGAGATAGTACGGCGAGAGGTTCAGCTTCCGGTCCTGCACGAAGATGTCCATGACCTTGTGGCTGTCGACGTCGGCCGACTGGCAGATCTTGCCGATCTCGTTGGCGAACGCGACCTTCACGGCATGCCAGGTGTTGTCGACGTACTTCACCATCTCGGCCGCCTCGATCGAGGTGCGCAGCATCGGCGCCTCGATGGAGCGGTAGACGCGGGCCAGCATCTCGCCGCTGCGCTCGTCATGTTCGCCGATCACCGTCTTGGGCGGCGCGTAGAAGTCGGCGATGGCCACGCCCTCGCGCAGGAACTCGGGATGGAAGCACAGGCCGAAGTCGCGGCCGCAGCGCTTGCCCGACATACGCTCGATCTCGGGCAGCACGATGCGGCGGGTCGTGCCGGCCGGCACGGTGCTGCGCACGACGACCAGATGGTAGTCGCTCTTGAGGGCCAGGGCGCTGCCGATCTCGCCGGCGACGGCCTTGAGAGCCGAGAGATCGACGGTGCCGTCCGCGCGGCTGGGGGTGCCGACGCAGACGAACGTGATGTCGGTCTCGAGCACGCCATCGAGCGCATTGGTGTGGGCGGTGATGAGATCGTCGGCGACGCCGTCGGTCAGGGCTTCGCCGAGACCCGCTTCGACGATCGGCGAGGAACCGGCGGCGATCTGTTCGACCTTGCTCAGGTCAAGGTCGATGCCGACGACGCGATGGCCCAGCTGCGCGAAGCAGGCGACCGACACGGCGCCGACGTAACCGAGGCCGACGATCGAGATCGACGGCAGCGTGAGCGCTTCGTCGGCGGTCGACACGGCGGAATTGAGGGTGGTGAAGGTGCGGGTCTCGTAAAGCATGGCGTTTCTCCAAGAGGGCGGCCGGTATTGGCCTGTGCCAACCCCTTCCCAAGACGCGTGCCAACCGTGCCAAGAGGAGAAAACGTCGATAATTCAATGACTTAAGAAATTGGCTCCAAGCGCAATCGTCGCGAATTGCAAATCGCGGCGGGCCGGCCGGCGCGTCGCGCTTCGCAGGTTGCAAATCGCGCCGCGCGAAGGTCAGGCCAAGTCGGCCTGCCAGGCCTGGATTCGACGATAGAGGGTCGAGGGGCTGACCTGCAGCGCAGCCGCCGCCTTGGGGATGTTGCCGTCGCACTGTGCGATGGCGCGCTCGATGGTCCGGCGCACGATCGCATCGAGAGGTTCGATGGGCATCGTCGCTTCCGGAAGCGAAGCTGCGATGGATCGAGCTCCCGTCACCGGCACGCCCCCGACGCCACCCTGGAAAGAGCGCGGAAGCATGTCGATTTCCACGGTTTCGCCCTCGTTCAGCACCACGACGTTGCGGACCGTGTTTTGCAGTTCGCGAACGTTGCCCGGCCAGCCATAGCCGAGCAGCACCGCCTCGACGGCCGGCGAGAAGGCGGTGAACTTCTTGCCGTCCTCGACGGAGAACTGCCGCAGGAAGTGCCGGGCGATCAGCAGCACGTCATGGTCGCGCTCGCGCAGCGGCGGGAGATCGACCGGGATGACGTTGAGGCGATAGAAAAGGTCCTCGCGGAAGCGTCCGGCCGCAACTTCCTCCTGGGGATCGCGATTGGTGGCGCAGACGATGCGCACGTCGACCGGGCGGGGCTTGTCCTCGCCGACGCGTTGTACGGTACCGGTCTGCAGGAATCGCAGCATCTTGGCCTGCAGACCGAGATCCATCTCGCAGATCTCGTCGAGGAACAGCGTGCCGCCACTGGCCTGCAGAGCGGCGCCGGCGCGGTCGGCGGTCGCTCCGGTGAAAGAGCCCTTGGCGTGGCCGAATACCTCGCTCTCCAGCAGATCGCGCGGGATGGCCGCGCAGTTGATGGCGACGAAGGGCTTCTCGCGTCTTCGGCTGAGTTTGTGCAGGGCGTCGGCGCAAAGTTCCTTGCCGGTGCCGCTCTCGCCGGTCACGAACACGGTCGCCTTGCTCGCGGCCGCGTTCTGCAGGATGCGATAGATCGATTGCATGACCATCGACTGGCCGATGAAGCTGCAGAAGCGGTCGCGCCCGGTCTCCTCCTGGATGGCGGCAACCTGGGATTCGAGCTTGCGACGCTGCAGGGCGTTTCGCACGGTGATGCGCAGACGGTCGGCACTGAAGGGCTTGGTCAGGAAGTCGAGGGCGCCTTCCTTCATGGATTCGACCGCCAGCCGGACAGAGGCCTGTCCGGTTACGATCACGACCTCGGTCGGCAATCCCCGGCTGCGGACCTCACGCAGCAGATCTATTCCGTTCATATCGGGAAGATTGACGTCCAGAACCAGGACATCGGGAGGCAGGACGGTGATGGCAGCAAGCGCCAGCTTGCCGTTGCCGAAAATCTCCACGCTGCAGTTCTCGCTCTTGAGATACTCGGCGTAGGTCTCGGCCAGGGCCGGCGCATCCTCGACGATCAAGACCCTGCCGCGCGTGTTCTGCACGGGGCCCCCTTCCCCTGTTCTCATACCTCCTAGTTAGTCTATTGCAGCGGGGCGGGCCAGCGGGTCCGTTACACGGTTTGGCGAGCCCGATGCATGACCGCAAGGCCGAGAGCCGTCGCATGCGGCATAAGATTGAAACCGCCTTGGCCGACATGCAGGGCAAGCTGGTCGAATGGCAACAGCAGGCGCCGGGCGCCCTCGAGGTCTGTTTCGGTCGGGGTGCCGGTCAGCCGCGCTTCCGTACCATAGAACATGTGTGCTTTGGCGCAGCGCTGATTGCCGTTCACGACGAACGAGCCGAGCGATACGATTTCGCCGCACTCGAACCCGGTCTCCTCGCGCAGCTCGCGGCGTGCAGCCACTTCGGGATCTTCGCCGGGCTCGAGCAGGCCGCCCGGGAATGTGAGACACGGGCGCCTGGCACCGTGCTTGTAGCCGCGAAGCATTACGGCGCAGTCGTCGGCGGTCAGGGCGACCAGGACGACGAAATCCGGCAGGGCGACCTGGAAATAGTCGTCGATCTCGCGCCCGTCGGGCAGCAGGACCCGTTCTCGCCACACCGACAGGCGCGGACCGGCGTCGAAGGCCAACGAACGATCGAGGACGCGCCAGGCGGAGTCGGCACACATGGAAATCTCTTTCAGGAAGTGGCCCGGCGACGCAGAGCGCCGCCGGGTCTGGACCAGATCAGATGATGAAGATGTCGTGACCGATATTGGCCAGCATGTCCTGCGGGCCCTTCAGAGTGGCAATGTCGATGGACTCGCCCTTGTGGATGTCGAGCACGATATGCAGGCCGTTGTCTTCCATGACGAAGGAGATGTCCTTCGCTCCGTGCTTCAGCATGTAGGCAGACACGTCGATGCGGTCGCGTCCGACTTCGAAGTCGTTGATCAGGTCGCCGGGGGACTTGCTGTCGGCCGGCAGGAAGACGAACGTGTCGTTTCCGGCGCCGCCCGAGAGCGAATCCTTGCCCTCACCGCCGATCAGCACGTCGTCCCCGCTGCCGCCCTTGAGCGTATCGGTTCCCGAGCCGCCGACCAGCCGGTCGTTGCCCGCCCCGCCGTCCAGCGTGTCGTTGCCGGCACCGCCATCCAGAGCATCGTTGCCGGAGCTTCCGGACAGCTTGTCGTTGCCCATGCCGCCGGCCAGCTTGTCGTCGCCGGTACCGCCGTCGAGCGTGTCGTTGCCGTTGCCGCCATCGAGCACGTCGTTGCCCGCTCCGCCCGACAGGGCGTCGTTGCCCTCGTCGCCGCTCAGCGTGTCCTTGCCGTCGCCGCCCGCGAGCTTGTCATCGCCCGTGCCGCCAGCCAGCACGTCGTTGCCGGAGCCGCCGTCGAGGCTGTCATTGCCCGAGCCGCCATCCAGCGAGTCATCGCCCGCCCCGCCGCTCAGCGCGTCGTTCCCGGCATCGCCCAGCAGCTTGTCCTGACCGTCGCCGCCCAGGAGCTTGTCGTTGCCCGAGCCACCGTTCAGCAAGTCGTCGCCCGATCCACCGTCCAGGAGGTCGTCGCCGGCTTCGCCATAAAGCGTGTCGTTGCCGGCCTCGCCGTAGAGCTTGTCGTTGCCCGAGCCACCGGAAGCCACGTCGTCGCCGGTGCCGCCGTAGAGCGTGTCGTTGCCGGCATCACCCTGGAGCTTGTCGTCGCCGGCGCGGCCGTAGAGCGTGTCGTCGCCGTCTCCACCCGAAATGTTGTCGTTTTCCGTACCCGGAACGTAGGGCTTGGCCGAGCCGCTCCCCGCCGACTGCGAATCGCCTTCCGGCGCCCCCGTCTTGCCGTGCGCGTTCAGGACCTTCACGTTGGCGGTGCCGATGTCGATGGTGATGACCGAATCGTCGAAATCGCGGTCGCCGCCGCCCTTGAGGTCCTCGAAGCCGATACGCACGATGCCCTTGGCGGCATCGACCGTGCCGACCGTGTGCAGGATGCCGTCATTGTTCAGCGGAAGCGTCTTGGCGTAGGCGGCGCTGTGATACGGGTCGCCCTTGACCTGGACCGCCTTGCCGTCGTCACCGACGAACCAGACCTTGGGATTGACCGAGGTCAGCGTTGCGACCTTGCCGTCGGCATCGCGGAATTCGAAGCGACCGTTGGCCATCTTCGAAAAGTCGTTCTGCGACGCGCCGTTGGACACGACGAAGAAGCCGATCTGGTCACCGGCACGCAGATCGAGCGGCTTGCTGTCACCGGACGACAGGTTGCCGCCGCTGCCCTTGAGGCTGGCGTTCGCCCACAGCACCTGGACGTCGGCGATCTTGCCGTCGACGACCTTGTACCAGCCGAGCGTGTTCAGGTAGCCCGCGGTCTCGCCATTGAATATGACCGCGCCCTTGTAGTCCTGATCGACCACCAGGCGGTCGAGCCTGGCGATGGAGGGGCCGGAACCGCCGCCGTACAGCACGTCGTTGCCGGTCTGGCCCGACAGCATATCGTTGCCGCGGCCGCCATAGGCGACATCGTTGCCGCTATTGGCATAAACCGCGTCGTTGCCCTGTCGGGCGAGGAACAGCTCGTCGATCGAGCCTCCTTTGAGGGTGTCGTCCTTTATCGTCCCGACGACGGGGCTCTGCATGAACTCAGACACGATCAATCTCTTTCAAAAGGGCGCGCGCCGTTTTCCCGCCCCGAAAGGAGCGCGCGCGGTTCAGGAACGAATGGGGCGATGGCCGAGGGCCGGATCAGACCCGGCCGTAGACGTCGTCGAAGCGCTCGATATCGTCTTCGCCGACATAGTCACCGCACTGGACCTCGATCAGCACCAGCGGCCGATCCGTGCGATTGGTCAGACGATGGATCGCCCGCAAGGGGATGTAGACGGACTGGTCCGGCTGCAGTTCACGCTCCGCGCCGTCGACCTCGACGATCGCGGTACCCTGGACCACGACCCAGTGCTCGGCGCGCCGCGTATGGCGCTGGCGCGAAAGGCTGCCGCCCGGGGCGACGACGATCCGCTTGACCTGGTATCCAGGATCGGCGGCAATCGATTCGTAGGCTCCCCAGGGCCGCACGACCGGCGTGGCGAGAGAGCGATGTTCAACGGCGCTGGCTTGCATGGTGTCCTCGCGAGATGTGGCGAGGTGCCAGACTGCAACCGCCAGGCCAGCGGACCGCAAGTCGTCAGAACGTTGAAAACAAACGACAATTGGCGGAGCACCCCGGAATTCGGCCATCGCGTTTTGCAACGGGGCCGCCCGGTCTTCGCGAATTGCGACGCGCTATGGCCGTTCCATCGCGGCAAGCGCCTGTCGGCCGCTCGTGAGCAGGAGCGTCACGTGCCCCGCGATGTCATCGTCGGAGGCCAGTTCCACTGCGGCGGCCGCTTCAGCGGCACGTGATGCCCCGAACTGACCGAACAGGCCGGCGAGTCGATGCGCGGCCTTGCGCAGGCGCGACGGATCGTGCGCCTGAGCGGCGGCATCCAGTTCGCGCAGCGATTCATCCGCATCCTGCCGAAACCGCATCAGAAGCCTGGCAAAAGCCTCCTCCCCCACCGACTGGCGCAACTCTTCAAGGGTGACGAGATCCATGTCTTCCTCCACCGCCGGCACGACCGGCATTGTCCGTCCCGTCGCGCGCTCGATGACAGCCGCAAGCTCGAGCGGGCGTATCGGCTTGGCAAGACAGTCGTCGGCTCCGGCCGCCAGGGCGCGTGCCTTGTCCTCGGGTTGGCCGAAGGACGTCAACGCAACGATGGGCACCGCAGCCGCCGGCCCATCGAGGGCGCGGATCGCCCGGATCGCCGCCAGCCCGTCCATGACCGGCATCCAGACGTTCATCATCACGAGATCGAAGCGGCTGGTCTTCGCGGCGGCGAGCGCAGCGGAACCGTCGGCTACGATTTCCACGCGATGGCCCATCTTCTCCAGCAGCGCCCGGACCAGGATCTGATGTGACGGCACATCCTCCGCCGCCAGAACCGAAAGGTGCCTGTGTATGCGGGCGTCCGGGAGGGCAGCCGCCGCAACGTCGGTGGCGGCGACATCGAAGTCGAGTTCGAACCAGAAAGTCGATCCCGCACCGGGGGTACTGTCGACACCGATGGCTCCGCCCATGCTTTCGACGAGTTGCCGGCAGATCGCCAGTCCCAACCCGGTGCCGCTGGCCTGCCGGACGGCGGCCTCTGCCCCTTGCTCGAACGGCATGAAGAGGCGGCTTCGCATCTCCGGCGAGATGCCGATGCCGGTGTCCTCTACGGCGAAACGCAAGCGAACCGAGCCGGCGTGACGTTCGGCCAGTCTGCAGGACAGGGTCACGGCGCCGCCATCGGTGAACTTCACCGGGTTGCCCAACAGATTGAGCAGAATCTGGTTCAGACGCCGCGCATCCCCTTCCAGTCGCGGCGGGACGTCGGGCGCCAGTTCAGACGCGATTCGGAGCCGGGCAGCGCCGGGGAGGCTGCGCGCCACCGCGACGGCGCCTTGCACCAGGTCCTGCACGTCGAGAGGACGAACCTCGAGATCCGAGCGCCCGGCATCGAGGCGGGAGAAGTCGAGGATGTCGTTGATCAGTGAGAGCAGATGAGTCGCCGACTTCTCGATCAGCTCGACGTGCTGCTTCTGCACGGCATCCAGCGGCGTGTCGACCAGCAGGCTCGACAGACCGATGACGGCGTTCATCGGCGTGCGGATCTCGTGGCTCATGCGGGCGATGAAATCCGACTTGGCGCGGTCGGCGATCTCGGCGGCTTCCTTGGCCTGACGAAGCTCGTATTCCCGCTGCTTGCGCACGGTGACGTCGCGCAGGCACGCGACGACCATGTGCCTTCCCGACGATCGTGCGGCCGCGATGGTGACCTCGCAGAAGAACTCGCTGCCGTCGGCCCGCACCGCCCTCATTTCGTGGCGGGCCTTGCCGTCGGGCACCTCGCCGGCCTCGACGTAACGCCGCAGCCCCACTTCGAGGCCGGGTCGGAAGCGCTCGGGGATCACGATGTCGACCGGCCTGCGGCCGATGATATCGTCGCGCCGGTAGCCGAGCACGGTTTCGACCGCTTGATTGACGTCCACGGCCCGGCCCGTCCCGTCGACGCAGAATATGCAGTCCGGGGTGGCATCCATGATCGCGCGCAGCCGCTCTTCGCTCCGCTGCAGCGCGGCTTCGCGTTCCTTGATCCCGGTGATGTCTACACGCAGGCCGACCGTCTCGCCCGTGGGCGTCCGGCGCTCGAGAATGCGCACCCAACGGCCGTCCGCGGTGCGCTGTTCGATGGGACCCTGCGGATCACGATGCTGGCGCAGCCGCTCCGCTATCCATGCCTCCTCGCGGCCCCGCGCCTCCGGATACTGGCCGCGCCGCACGCCTTCCCGGAGTCCGTGCTCGTAGGAGGTGCCGACGCCAATCAGGTCGGCACTGTCGCGATACATCTCGCGATAGCGTTCGTTGTACAGGGCGATGTGGTCGTCGGCATCGAACAGCACGAACCCGTCGGGCAAGGCTTCGAGGGCCGCGAGCAGCAGCGCGCCGTCCTGCGTCGCGGTGCGCGGCGCGGACACCGGGTCGGGCTGGACGTCGACCTGTCCGCCCGGGGATTTGTTCGCCTCTGTCATGCGGCGCCGGGTCGGCTCGAACGGACCGCCAGAACGGCAGCGTCGCCAGCGGACAGGAGAACATCCGTGTGCGCCTGCACGTCTTCGTCGCCGGCACGCTCGACCGCGACGGCGGCATCGGCGGCATCCGTCGCGCCGAACTGGCCGAACAGGCCGGCGAGGCGATGGGCGGTCCTGCGCAACAGGGCCGGCTCGCTCCCGGCGGCGCGCAGTTCGTCAAGGGACAGGCTGGCGTCCTGCACGAAGGCGTCAATCAACCGGCTGAATGCCTCCGGGCCGACCGCATCGTGCAACTCGTCGAGGGCGGCACGATCCACCGCACAGGCCGCCATGGGTACGACGCCGCCGCCAGGCGCGGCGTTTCGGTCAATCGCCGCGTCGAGCTCATCGACGCGGATCGGCTTGCTGATGTGGTCGCTCATCCCCACAGCGATGGCCTTTTCCCGGTCACTCGGCTGGGCAAAAGCGGTAAGCGCGATGATCGGTATCGCCGCCACCGGGGCGCCGAGGCTCCTTATGCGCCGGGTCGCCTCATAGCCATCCATGCCCGGCATCTGGATGTCCATCAGGATCAGGTCGAAGGCCCCGTTGCGCGCCGCCGCCACCGCTTCGCCGCCGTCGGACACGACCTGCACGCGATGGCCCAGCTTCTCCAGCATGGCGCGCGCGACGATCTGGTTGGCCGGCGTGTCTTCGGCCACCAGGATACGGAGGCTCCTGCGGACGTGAGTCCGGGCCGCCGGAGAACTCCTCACGCCACCCGCAGGATCGATCGCCCGACCGAACGGAAGCTCGAACCAGAAGGTCGAGCCTTGCCCGAAACTGCTCACGACACCGATCTCCCCCCCCATGAGATCGACAAGCCGCTTGCAGATCGCCAGCCCCAGGCCGGTGCCGCCCTTCCGACGCGCCAGACGGAGGTCTCCCTGCTCGAACGGCTGGAACAGCCGGCCCTGGACCTCAGGCGCGATGCCGACACCGGTGTCCGTAACGGAAAAGCGGAGTCGCAGGGTCGCGGCGCCCTGGTCGACGACCGTGGCCGACAGGGTGATGGCGCCCCGCTCGGTGTACTTCACGGCGTTACCCAGCAGGTTCAGGAAGATCTGGTTCAGCCGGTCGCCATCCCCCGAGACGAAGGTCGGGATGTTCCCGGCAAACGCCATCGCGATGTCGACCCGCTCGGCGCCCGGCAGGCCGCGGGCGATGTCGATGGCGCTCTCGGCGAGACGATGCAGGTCGAAGTCCGATTTCTCGACCGTGAGGCGCCTGGCCTCGAGGCGCGAGAAGTCGAGAATGTCGTTGATGATCTGGAGCAGGTGCGCCGCCGAATCCTCGATGATGCGAACATAACGCTTCTGCGTTTGCCCGAGCGGGGTATCGGCCAGCAGGTTCGACATGCCGATGACGGCGTTCATCGGCGTGCGGATTTCGTGGCTCATCATCGCGAGGAAGTCGGTTTTTGCCTGCGTCGCCTCCTCGGCGTGGCCGCGGGCCCGCCTGAGGTCGGCCATGGTCGCCTCCTGGCGGGTCAGAAGCGTCGCGATCCAGCCGGTCAGGCCGAGCAGCAGCAGCGAGAACAGAGCGGTCCCGATGCCGACGAACCACGCCGTGGTGTACCAGAGTTCGAGGATCAGCCCCTCGTTCGCCGTCACGTTCACGACCAGCGGGTAATCCTTCAGCGTGCGCGGCGCCACGATCCGCATCTGGCTGGCCGAGTTGTCGGCGAGGCGCGGTCCGGTCGTGACGGTGGCGCCGGCTTCATTGCCGCGCCCGATGATGTCGCTGAACACGGGCTGCTCGCGAAACGACTTGCCGATCAGGTCTTCCCGGGTCGGATAGCGGGCGAGCAGGATGCCGTCGCTGCGGAACAGGGAGATCGCGCTCTCTTCACTGATGTTCACCGCCTTGAAGAAATCCTGGAAGAAGCTGCTCTCGATGCCCGTCAGGACCAGCCCCAGCACCTCTCCGGTCCGGCTCCGGATCTTGCGGGCGAGATAGAAGGTCCATGTGCCGGTTCCGCGGTTCTTGACTGGAGCGCTGAGAAAGACGTCGAGCCGCGGATCGGCCATGTGGGCCTTGAAGTAGTCACGGTCCGCCAGGTTGATCCGGGGTGGTGGATAGGATCGTGTGAAACTGATGACGTCGCCATTCAACGCCACGATGGTGGCCACGTCGACCTGGGGCACGCTGCTCGCCTTGTTGCGCAGCATGTCGAAGATCTCCTGCGTGCCCATCTCGCGCCGCAGCTCGTCCTCGTTGGCGATGTCGGCATCGTGCACGCGGTCGCTGATGCTCTTGAGCACCAGGTCGGCGGCCTTCATGGTCTGGTTGGTCGAGGCCGCCAGGATCGTCGACATGTTGGAGAGATTGACCTTCCACTCCTCGATCGTCGTCGTGCGGGCCTGCCACAGCATCAGGGTTGCACCCATCACCACCAAGCAGACCGTCAGGACGCCTCCGGCGATCGCCGCGCGGCCACGCGGGCTCATCTGGTACCGAAACGCGGGTCGGGCTGCGGCAGTTTCATCCATCTTTCAATGTCCAACGGGAGCTTCAAACGATTCGGGTTGCAAGAGCAGCGCCATTCGCATTCTACCGAATCACTGCGTTTAAAGCATCGGATAGCTACCAAATGTGGCTCTGGACGCGCTCGGATTTTCAACTTGCGACGCAATCGCAGACTCGCCGGGCCAGCCCGTTTGCATCTTGCAAATGCCCGCTGTTCTGCAGGGCGTCCAGACGACGGGCAGGCCTCCCGCCACTCGAGCCCGGAAGCGATCAGGACTCAATCAGGTTGCTGCGCCAGCTCCGTCTCTTCCTTCGTTTCAAAATCGAAGACGCGGCGCTCGACGATGGCGAAGCAGCCGATCCAGAGCGCGGCGTCATAGGCACTGACCAGGCTGTCGGCGTCACCCTCGGTAACGCCTTGCCAGCCCCACAGCCCGACCAGGCCGACCACGACGGCGTACAGCACCACCTTCGCCACATTGCGCGCCCGCCATTCGAGCCCGCCATACTCGCCAGGTGCGTAGACGTCGTAGGCCAGCAGGGCACAGATCGCCAGCCAGGCTGCCGAATTGACGAAGCTCGACGTGTCGCCAGACGCCCAGTAGCCCCAGCACGTAGAGACCGCCAGGCCGTAGCCGACGGTCTGGGCGGCGTGAATCCCGACCTGCTCGAACCGCGATGCGTAGGCCAGGTCGAGGTCCAGCGAGTCATAAAGAAAAGTCGCGAGCAGAATGAGCCAGGCGACCTGTTCCAGCGCCTCGTTCGCCGTGCCGTAGCGCAAGTCGAGTCCCACATCCACCAAGAGCAGCACGAAAAAGCCGGTCCTGATAAACTGCATCCCGCGTCATCGCCTGCCTTGATGACGCAGATATGAACAGGCATGAGCGAGCCTCCAGCGATGCCCTCCTGCCGATCCGCTGACGGACAGCCCTCACGGCCGCAAGACCAACAAGCCGCCATCGAGCAAGCGTGAAGACGCGGTCCTTGCCGCAGTCCATGCCCGGATCACGGCGCGCCCCACCTCCGCGCATGGCTCGAAGCTCATCCGGAAGCAACCGAGACCGACAAGCAGAATGGCATCAGGCGGGCCAACGGTATCGCCCTGCACCTCTTCTTGGATTCATCAACCCGAATGTCGGCGTCAGGCGACGACGGCGTATGAGGCATGCTGTTGCAGGCCTAGAACCAGAACCAGTTCCAGCTGTGACCAGGAGGTTGAGAGGTTTGTGCTGCAAATCTAATTTTCTGAGAAAGCTCTTGCGGAATTCCGCGCTGCCATCGCGACGGCGACATACGCCCACCCCGCAAAGAGTAGTGAAACGCCGCCAATCGTGGCTGGCGTAAAAGTATGGCCATACGGAAGTTTCATCACCAGCAAACCAGCCACAAGGATAGCGATGAAGCCTGATACGAGGAACCAATGCCACCCCTTCATCCGCCGCACCTTTGCGGCAAAAATGATCTGCGTCAGTCCATGCAATGCGAAGACCAGGGCCATCAAAACCATGGTAGGCACCACGCTTGCAAAAGGATCCAAGTAAACGAATACGCCGCCAATTGCGGCTAGCAGGCCGAGCACCAGGTACCAGGCAAAAACAGCAGCCCCTAGCATCTTGCCAGACTGTGCGAGTTGCACGATGCCCACAAACATCAGAACAAGACCCAGGACCTCATTTGGAGAAATTGACGAAATCACGGGAACAGTGATGGCGACGCCTCCCCCGACGATCAGCAGACCTCCGACCAGAATGAACAGAAGCCAGTGAGAACTGAGGATGTCAGCGATATTGCGTCGTTCGGTTCCTTCCTTTTCCCCCAGGCCCATGTCCTTTTCTCCTCCTTCATCGAATATCATATATTGCCTTTGAAGGCTGATCGTTAGTCAACCAGACGTCGTCACTTGCCAATCTCGCCTGGAGCGTCGCGTCCCAAGATGGCAATGCTCAAAGTCGGGTTTCGATGCGATGAGCGTATCAAGGCACCCAGTTTGTCCAGCCGATCGGCGGGCCTGCCTCTATGCGGCCTCCGCATGCAGTTCAGGATTGGGCTGATGGCGTGTCTCCCTGATGGGCCATTGGAGTCGCTCCTAGAATGAGCCGTTTCATGTGGGCGTTGGTCGCCGAAATCCTCAACCGTTTCCCTCATGCCGGCGACCGTTCAACGCAAAGCCACTCAGGGATTGCGGCATCGTTTCACGTTGCGGCACACTTGGCGAATGGTCCCGTTCATATTCTCAATGATGCTGGGGTTGCGCCTACCGAGAATCACTCGGGACAATACTCATGATAAGCAGACTCACCTCCCAGCTGGCTTAGTCTTGGGGGCTCGGATCATCAGGAATCAAGTAGAAATCCCTGCCGTCAACACTGATCCACCAGTTGTCAGGGGCTTCGCGCCCCGTCGCGTCCCACCATCACCCGAGAGAGCAAAAGCGGAACAGGCTCAATCTACTGACGTATGAAAAGCGGAGAGCAGGTCAGGTCGCCTGCTCCAAGCCGTGAACTTAAAGACAGGCGTAGACGGACCCGAGCATGTCCGCTCCTGAGAGGCTGGCCGGAAATGAATTGAATCGATTCAAGCACTTACCTCATCCTGAGAGGCTGGCCGGAAATGAATTGAATCAATTCAAGCCCTTACCTCATCCTGAGGAGGCCACGAAGTGGCCGTCTCGAAGGATGGGCAACAGACGAAGTGCTCGTGCCCACCCTTCGAGACGCATCGCTACGCGATGCTCCTCAGGGTGAGGTTATCGGGTCCGTTCATAACCCGTTGTTTTAGCTGCATTCATTTCCGGCCAGACTCTGAGGTTAAGG
>JBILYJ010000132.1:0-11080 GCA_044377795.1 Reyranella sp.
TGACGGATCGTGACCCGCCAGTCCGAGGCGCCCTTGGCGCGGGCGGTTCGCACGTAGTCGGCGCCCAGCGTCTCCAAGAGTGACGTGCGGGTCATGCGCGCAACCGGCCCGACGAAGACGGAGCCCAAGGTCACGGCCGGCAGGATGATGCTCAGGGCTCCTGCGGCGGTCCAGATCGGGCCGTTTCGGCCCTGGAACGGCAGCAGGCCGGCGCCTCCGACATACTGGATCAGCAGCAGGCCGACCCAGAAGATCGGCACCGACACGCCCATGACCGAGAGCGCCATGATCGCCCGGTCGATCAAGGTACCACGCCGGCGTGCGGCGAGGGTGCCCAAGGTGATGCCGAGCGGCACCGCCCAGACCAGGCACGCCAGCATCAGCTCGACGGTGGGCCAGAGGGTCAGCGCGATCTCGTCGACGACGGCGCGGTTGGAGATCATGGATCGGCCGAGGTCGAGCTGGAAAACGCGGCCGAGATAGCGACCGAACTGGACCCAGAGCGGCTGGTTCAGTCCAAGGTCGTTACGGATAGCGTCGACTTCCGCCTTGGTCGCGGTCGGCCCTGCGACCACCGTTGCCGGATCCGTAGGCACGACCTGCAGCAGCAGGAAGCCGATGAGCAGAACCCCCAGCAGGACGGGAAACGAAATCATCAACCGATGAGCGATATGCCGCGCCATTTACTTCGACACCTGCCCCTCTTCGGGTAAGAACGCTTGCCACCGACGCGACGCTCGACAAGCGCCCGACGAATGGCATGATCGCTGCAACCTCATCCCGGGGGCGTTGCAAGAACCGCGCCGAGGAGCGTCGACGATGTCATCAGGTAAGCTGAATGAGCAGGCAAAGGGCGTTTACATCATCGCCGCGACGCCCTTCACGGACGAAGGCGCGGTCGATCTTCAGAGCGTCGACACGTTGACCGATTTTTATTTGGGGTGTGGCGTACATGGGTTCACCCTGCTCGGGATGATGGGCGAGGCGCACAAGCTCACCGCCGACGAATCGATCTCCGTCGTCAACCGCGTGATCGGCCGGGCGCAGGGCCGGCAGGTGATCGTGGGCGTCAGTCACGCCGGTCTCGAGAACGTGCGTCGTCTCTCGCACGAGGCGATGATGGCGGGCGCTTCGGGCGTGATGGTCGCGCCGCCGCCCGGCCTGAAGGGCGATGAAGGTATCTACAACTACTATGCGCAGGTCTTCGAGGCGCTGGGGCCCGACATTCCCGTCGTCTATCAGGACTACCCGCAAACCACCGGCGTCTATCTGCCGGTCAACGTATTCGAGCGGCTGGTCGACTTCAAGCAGCTCGTCATGCTGAAGCACGAGGATGCGCCGGGCCTGGCCAAGCTCACCAAGGTGCGCGAAGGCGAGAAGAAGCCCGGCCGCCGCCGCGTCTCGATCCTGGTCGGCAATGGCGGCCTCTACTATCCGCAGGAGATGCGCCGTGGTGCCGATGGCGCCATGACGGGCTTCGCCTGGCCCGAGATGCTGGTGCAGGTCTACGACCTCTTCGCCAGAGGCAAGGCCGAGGAGGCCGAGGACCTGTTCGACATCTACCTGCCGCTGGTCCGCCACGAGGTGCAGCCGGCGATCGGCCTGGCATTGCGCAAGGAAGTCCTCTACCGCCGGGGCGCGATCAAGAGCCCGAAGCAGCGCGCGCCCGGATCTTCGCTGACGGCGGCGGACAAGTCGGAACTCGAAGGAATGATTGCGCGCCTCGAACGGCGTCTGGCGGCCGCCGGCCGTCTTGCCAAGGCGGCGGAGTAGGGAACATGGCTGATTACGATCTGATCGTTCGCAACGCCCGCATCGTCACCGCCGAGCGCCAGACCGAGGGCGACATCGCCGTCAGGGATGGCCAGGTCGTCGAGATCGGGCCCGACATCAAGGGCGAGGGCGCGCGCGAGATCGATGCCGGCGGCAAGTTCGTCCTGCCGGGCGGCGTCGACAGCCACTGCCACATCGAGCAGAAGTCGGGCATGGGCGTGATGTGTGCCGACGATTTCTATACCGGCACGGTCTCCGCCGCGTTCGGCGGCACCACCACCATCATTCCCTTCGCCGCCCAGCATCGCGGCATGTCGCTGCGGCAGGTGGTCAACGAGTATCACGAGGCCGCGACCCCGAAGGCGGTGATCGATTACGCCTTCCACCTGATCGTCACCGATCCGACGCCACAGGCGCTGGGGCAGGAGCTGCCGGCGCTGATCAAGGACGGCTACACCTCGTTCAAGATCTACATGACCTACGATGCGATGAAGGTCAGCGACTACCAGATCCTCGACATCCTGGCCGTGGCGCGGCGCGACGGCGCGCTGGTCATGGTCCATGCCGAGAACCACGACATGATCCAGTGGCTGGCGCATCACCTCGTCGACCAGGGGCATGGGGCGCCGAAGTTCCACGCCATCGCCCATGCCCGCATCGCCGAGGCCGAGGCGACCAACCGCGCGATCTCGCTGGCGCGCCTGGTCGATGCGCCACTACTGCTGGTCCACATGTCGGAGATCGAGGCGATCGAGACGCTGCGTCAGGCGCAGAAGAAGGGTCTGAAGATCTTCGGCGAGACCTGCCCGCAGTACATTGCGCTGACCGCCGACGACATGGACAAGCCCGGCGTCGAGGGCGCCATGTGGTGCTGCAGCCCGCCGCCGCGCGATTCGGCGGCACAGGAAGCGGTGTGGGCGGCGCTGAAGGACGGCACGTTCCAGACCTTCTCGTCCGACCATGCGCCGTACCAGTTCAATGCCGGCGGCAAGATCCCCAAGGGTGACAAGACGACCTTCAAGGAGATGGCCAACGGTGTGCCCGGGATCGAGATCCGCCTGCCCATGCTGTTCTCGGAAGGCGTCCAGAAGGGCCGCATCACCCTCCAGCAGTTCGTGGCGCTGACTTCGGCCAATCACGCCAAGCTGTACGGCCTCTATCCGAAGAAGGGCACGATCGCGGTCGGCTCGGACGCCGACTTCGCGATCTGGGATGCCGACAAGGACGTGACGGTCACCTGGAAGGACCTGCACGACAATGTCGGCTACACGCCCTACGAAGGTCGGCAGCTCAAGGGCTGGCCGATCACCGTCGTGAGCCGCGGTCGCGTCGTCGTCGAGGACGGCAAGCTGAACGCCGAGCGCGGCTCGGGCCAGTTCCTGCCTTGCGCTTCACCCGATTCGTCGAAGCCGATCGGGCAAAGTGCGCCCGAGTTGCAGGCCATGTCGCGCTTCGGCCTGAAGCCGCTGTTCTAGAGGAGAGAAGCAAGTGTCCCGCCGCCTGAAAGTGTCTTCCGCCCAGTTGGGCCCGATCCATCTCGCCGACAGCCGGGCGAGCGTGGTCAAGCGCATGATCGAGATGTTGAAGGAGGCCGACAGCCGCGGCTCCAAGTTCATCGTGTTCCCCGAGCTGGCGCTGACGACCTTCTTCCCGCGCTACTGGATGGAGGATCCGAACGAGGTCGAGAAGTATTTCGAGAGCCAGATGCCGAGCCCGGACACGCTGCCGCTGTTTGAACTGGCGCGCGAGAAGGGCATCGGCTTCTACCTGGGCTACGCCGAGCGAACCGAGGAAGAGGGTTCGAAGCATCATTTCAACACCTCGATTCTGGTCGGACCGGACGGTCGCCTGATCGGCAAGTACCGCAAGGTGCATCTGCCGGGCCATGACGAGCATCGCCCGACGGTGCCGTACCAGCATCTCGAGAAGAAGTACTTCGAGGTCGGCAATCTCGGCTTCAACGTCTGGAAGATGTTCAAGGACGAGGTGATCGTCGGGCAGTGCATCTGCAACGACCGCCGCTGGCCCGAGACGTTCCGCGTCATGGCGCTGAAGGGCGCCGAGATGGTGGTGCTGGGCTACAACACGCCGAGCGACAATGTCTACGCGCCGCACGAGCCGCCCTATCTGCGCGTGTTCCATCACATGCTTTCGCTGCAGGCAGCTGCCTACCAGAACGGCATATGGGTCGTGGCGACGGCCAAGGCCGGCAAGGAAGACGGCTTCTGGCTGCATGGCGGTTCGGTGATCGTCGCGCCGACCGGCGAGATCGTCGCCAAGGGCACGACCGAGGACGACGAGGTCATCTCCTACGATTGCGACCTCGGTCTCGGCGAATACATCCGCAACACCACCTTCAACTTCGCCAAGCACCGCCGCCCGGAGCACTACAAGCTCATCAGCGAGCGCACCGGCGTGAAGCTCGAACCGTCGAACTGAGGATAGAGAGATGCAATACGCTTCCAACGACCTGACGCCGCACGAGCGCTACAAGGTTCTGACTGCTTTCGTGCTGCCGCGGCCGATCGCCTGGGTGACGACCCTGGGCCCGACCGGCGTCGTCAACGCGGCGCCGTTCAGCTTCTTCAACGTCTTCGCCGAAGACCCGCCGCTCTGCATGTTCGCCATCAACAAGCGGCCTGACGGGCGTCTCAAGGACACCTGGACAAACATCCAGCGGACCGGTGAATTCGTGATCAATCTCACGGACGAACCGCTGGCGCTCAAGATGCACGAATCCAGCGGCGACTTCCCGCCCAACGTCGGCGAGCCGGACTACCTCGGGCTGAAGCTCGCGCCGTCCGTCGACATCAAGACGCCGCGTCTGGCCGATGCGCCGTGGGCGATGGAATGCAAGACCTGGCAGGTCATAAACGTGAAGGACGATCGGCAGCTCGTGATCGGCGAGGGGCTGCGCTTCCACATCCGCGACGAACTGTGGGACGACAAGGCCAAGCGCGTCCACATGGACAGGTATCATCCGGTGGGCCGCATGTTCGCCGACCGTTACTGCCGCACCAACGATCGCATGGACTTCCCGGCGGCGCCGGTCGTGAAGGCCGCCGCCGAGTAGGTCAGGACCAGTTCAGCCGGGAGCGCCCGATCGCCATCGCGACGGCGGCCTGGCTGGGCTCGACCACGGGCAGGCCGACATGGCGCTGCAGGCGGTCGCGGTAGCGCGCCATGCCGGCACAGCCCATGACCAGCACGTCCGCGCCATCCTCGTCGCGCAGTTCGGCGGCCACTTCGGCCATGCGGCTGAAGGTGCGCGCTTCGTCGGCCAGTTCGACGACGCCGAGGCCGATCGCGCGGTCGCCGGCCATGCGGTCGTTGAGACCCATCTGGCCGGCATAGCGCAGATGGCGCGGGATCGATTTCCGGAGGATCGAGATCACGCCGAAGCGCTGGCCGAGAGTGAGCGCGGTCAGGATGCCGCACTCGGCAATGCCCAGGACCGGCTTGGTCGTGAGTTCGCGCGCGGCATGCAGGCCGGGATCGGAATAGCAGGCGATGACGAAGGCCGAGCAGTCGTTGTCGCGCTGCTTCACCATGGCGCCGATCAGGGGAACGACCTGTTCGACATGGCCCTGGTTCTCGATGCCGGGCGGACCATCCGTCAGCGTGACGCATTCGATGGCCGGGCCGCCCTGCATGCGCAGTGGGTCCATCGCGGCGTCGATGCCGCGGGTGACGGCTTCGGTGGAGTTGGGATTGATGACGAGGATGCGGTCGGACATGGGCCGCAAGATGGCCCCAAAATTGCTATTCGACAACGCCTGATCTAACGTCGCGACTAGGGGATTTCATGGGAAGGGAACCAACGAAAATGATGCATCGTCGCTTTGCCGCGCTGGCCGTGGCGGTCCTGATGTGCGCGAGCCCCGCGCTCGCCCAGGACAAGAAGCCGCCCCTGCGGACCGGTGTGGATGGCACGTTTGCACCGCACGCCATGCCGAAGCTGGGCGGCGGCGTCGAGGGCTTCCAGATCGATGTCTTCACCGAGGTCGCCAAGCGCATGAAGCGCGACATCACGATCGATGCCGTGAGCTTCTCGACGCTGATCCCGGGCATGCAGTCGGGCCGCTACGACTTCATCGCGGCGCCGACGACGGTGACCAAGGAGCGCGCCGAGAACATGCTGTTTACCGCGGGCTATCTGTGGACCGCGTTCCAGTTCGGCATCAAGAAGGGCAGCGCGCCGATCAAGAGCTGGGCCGACCTCAAGGGCAAGGCCGTGGCGGTCAACAAGGGCACGCCCTACGAGACGCTTGCCAAGAAGATGGGCGAGGAGCACGGATTCACCGTGCAGGTCTACGACACGCAGCCCGACGCGACGCAGGCCGTGCTCTCCGGCCGCGCCTACGCCACGCTCGGCGGCAACACGACCATCGTCTATGCCGCGTCCAAGAACCCGCAGTTCATCGCCGACCTCGAGCTTTCGGAAACGCGCGCCCACTGGGCCGCGCCCGTCCCGAAGGACAATCCGAAGCTTCGTGCCGAGCTGCAGGATGCGCTCGACTGCATGAAGAAGGACGGCACGATGGCGAAGTTCTACGAGAAGTGGTTCAACAAGAAGCCGGCCGCCGATGATCTCGCTGTCGTGGTCACGCCGGGGTACGGCGTCCCGGGCATGCCGGGCTACGATCCGACGCCGCATGAACTGAAGTGTGGCGGCTGAGCCCGTCCTTCCTGATCGCCAGACCGAGGGGCCTTTCCGGCGTCGGCAAGGCCCCTCGATTTCGTTTTGATCTGCCTCAGATGACAAGGGTCTCGTGACCAGCCACATCGTCGATGCGCGTGCCATCCACAAGCACTTCGGCATCCTTCACGTCCTGAAGGGTGTCGATCTCAAGGTGGACGAGCGCGAGCTGGTATTCATCATCGGACCGTCGGGCTCGGGGAAGTCGACCCTGCTGCGCTGCCTGAACCGCCTGGAGGAGCCATCGTCCGGCTCGATCGTGGTCGACGGCATCGACATGCTCGACGCGAAGACCGACATCAACCATGCCCGCCGTCGCATCGGCATGGTCTTCCAGTCGTTCAATCTCTATCCGCACATGACGGCGCTGGGGAACGTGACGCTGGCGCTGCGCAAGGTGGCCGGCAAGGGCCGCGCCGAGGCCGAGGCGCTGGGCCGGGCGGCGCTGGAGCGTGTGGGACTTGCCGACCGCGCCGAGCACACGCCGGGCCAGCTTTCCGGCGGCCAGCAGCAGCGTGTCGCCATTGCCCGCTCGATCGCGCTCGAGCCGCGCGTGATGCTGTTCGACGAGCCGACGAGTGCGCTCGATCCCGAACTGGTCGGGTCGGTGCTGGAGGTGATGCGCGGCCTGCGCGAGAGCGGCATGACCATGATCGTGGTCAGCCACGAAATGGGCTTCGCGCGCAACGCGGCCGACCGGGTCGTGTTCATGGATGACGGGCTGATCGTGGAGCAGGGCCCGCCCGCGGCGATCTTCGAGAATCCGACCCACGAACGCACGCGTGCCTTCATCGGCCAGATCCAGCGGCACTGAGGGCCGCGTGGCATGAGCGGCTGGGACAAGTTCGTCGAGACCTTCTTCAATGCGAAGGTGATGTGGAAGTACCTGCCGGACATCCTGTCCGGCATGGTGGTGACCATCGAACTCGCGCTGCTGATCGTCGTCACCGGCCTGGGTGCCGGCCTCGCGCTGGCGCTGCTGCGCAGCCTGGCCATCCGGCCGCTCAACTGGCTGATCATCTTCGTCGTCGACCTGTTCCGCTCGCTGCCGCCGCTGGTCATCATCGTCCTGATGTATTTCGGCTTGCCCTATGCCGGGCCGGCGCCCTCCGGCTTCGTCTCGACCTGGCTGTCGCTCGCCTTCGTGCTGATGGCCTTCTCCGAGGAGATCTTCTGGGCTGGCATCACCTCGATCCCGAAGGGCCAGTGGGAGGCTTCGCGCTCGACCGGCCTCTCGTTCGGGCAGACCCTCTTCAACGTCGTGCTGCCGCAGGCTTTCCGGCTGACCATCCCGCCGCTGACCAACCGCACCATCGCCATCACCAAGGGAACGGCGCTCGGCACCGTCGTGGCGGTGACCGAGATCCTTGGACAGGCGAGTTCGGCAATGTCCAATTCCTACAATCCTTCGCCGCTGATGATGGGTGCGGCGGCTTACGTCGTCCTGTTCCTGCCGGTCGTCGTCGCGGCGCGCTGGATCGAGACCAAGTTCGCGTGGAAGCGATGATCGAGGCCTTCTTCAACATCGAGATCATGAAGGCGGCCTGGCCCATCGTGCTGACGGGCCTCTGGAACACGATCCTCCTGTCGCTGATCGTGGTGCCGCTCGGTCTGCTCGGCGGCCTGATCCTGGCGCTGCTCGCCTCGATCAAGCATCCGCTGGTGCGCTGGCCCCTGATGGCCTGGGTCGACTTCTTCCGGGCCTTCCCGCCGCTCGTGCTGCTGGTTCTGCTGTTCGCAGGTCTTCCGTTCGCCGGCCTCGAACTGGGCGGCTTTGCCTGCGTAGCCATCGCCTTCTTCCTGAACACAGGCTCCTACTACGGCGAGATCTTCCGCGCGGGCATCGACTCGGTCCCGGCAGGCCAGGTCGAGGCGGCGCGCTCTACCGGTCTTACCCGGATGCAGGCGATGCGCTACGTCGTGCTGCCCCAGGCGGTGCGCAACGTGATGCCCGACCTGCTCTCCAACACGCTGGAAGTGGTCAAGCTTACGTCGCTCGGCTCGGTCGTCGCCGTGCCCGAGCTGCTCTACGAGGCGCGGCAGGCGCAGAGCATCACCTACAACCCGACGCCGATCGTCATGGCCGCGGTGATCTACTTCCTGCTGCTCTGGCCGCTCGTCCGACTGCTGAGCCGCCTGGAGAACCGCGCGCTGGCCGGTCGCCGCTGACGGGGCGACGTCAGCGCCTCTGCACGCAGTCTCGGTAGGTCACCGCCTGGCTGGAGCCTTCCTCGACGAAGGCGGTATCGCCCTTGCTCCAGAAGACAAAGGTGCCGCTCGAATCGGCATAGCGGATTCCCGAGCCCGACAGGGTCTGCGGCAAACTGAACTTGCGCCCATCGCTCAGCTGCACGACGGCCCGGCCGCCTGGAATGGGCCGCCCGTCGGGTCCGACGCTCGACTTGCCGTCGTAGAAGTCCGCCACGATGGTCTTGTTCTGCTGGCACACGTACCGGACCGTCGACATGGGGGCGTCTGGGGACGGGGCCTTAAGGGGCGGACCGCCATTGCAGGCGGTAGTCGCGGACGCAAGCAGGAGCGTGAAGGCCAAAGCCAGAGGACGAGGCATGATCGATACACCGGGCCGGATTGAGCGGATGAAGTTCCCTCAACGCAGCCGGAGGATCAACGTTTCCCGATGCTCTCAATCGCGGGCGAGGGCCTCGATCAAGTCGAGCGTCTTCGCACGGAGGCTCTTGCTGCGGATCTTGTAGTAGGCGCGGACCAGTTCGAGCGTCTCGCGCTTGGTGTTGAGATTGGCGTCGGCGGACTTTTCGGCAGCCTTGGGACGGCCGGGCTTGCGCTTGGCACCTGTGGTTGCGGTGTCCATGCCTTCGAAGAAGTGGGCCACGGGAACGTCAAGGACCTTGGAGAACTCGAACAGGCGGCTCGAGCTGATGCGGTTGAAGCCGCGCTCGTACTTCTGGACCTGCTGGAAGGTCAGCCCCACGGCCTTTCCGAGGTCCGTCTGGCTCATGCCGAGGAGGGCGCGCCGCTGCCGCAGCCGGCTTCCGACGTGAGTGTCTACGGGATGAGAAAGAGCCACTTAGTCCTCCGATGCAATATATAGCTGTCGCACCCGCCGCTTACAGCCACCTTTCGATCTATAGGCTATTGCATCGCAATGTATCTACAGTCGAGGCGCAATAAGTCGCAGATTCGCGCCTCAAAAAGCGGCGGCTGTTGCGGATAGGCTGCAAGCTCCATAACCTCCGGGGGCAAGCGGCAAAGACCGCTCCCGGGAGGATTTCACGATGTTTTTAAGTATCCGGACCGCGTTGGCGTGCCTGATTGCTCTGGCCTTCGCGCAGCCGGCCTTCGCCCAAGCCAGCTGGCCGGACAAACCGGTGAAGATTGTCGTCGGCTTCACGGCCGGCAGCTCGACGGATGTCACGGCGCGGATGTTCGCACAGAAGTTCTCCGAGGCCTGGGGCCAACCCGTGATCGTCGAGAACGTTGCCGGAAATTCGGGCGCGATCGGCGTCGATCGGGTCGCCAAGGCCGCCCCCGACGGATACACGCTGATGTGGTCGGGGAACGCCGCCATCACGATCCTGCCGTCGATGCAGGCTCTGCCCTTCGATCCGCTGAAGGACCTCACCCCGATTTCGACCTCGCTGGCCATGCCGTCGCTGTTCATGGTGAACAACGACCTGCCGATTAAGTCGATCCCCGAGCTGATCGCCTACGCCAAGGCCAATCCCGGCAAGCTGTCCTACGGAACACCGGGTGTCGGCACGCCGCAGCACATCGCGGGCGAGCTGTTCTGCTTCCTGGCCGGCATCAAGATGGAACACATCCCGTATCGCGGCGCCAACATGGCCGACCTCATGAGCGGCGTCGTCCAGGTCGGCATCCAGAACGCCGGCGCGGCGATGCCGCTGGTGCGGGACGGTCGCGTGCGCGGCATCGCGGTCACCTCGCTGAAGCGCACGCCGAGTGCACCGGACTTGCCGACACTCGCCGAGCAGGGCTTTCCGGGCTTCGAGGCCACGTCGTGGTTCGCGCTCCTCGGGCCGGCCAACCTGCCCAGGCCGATCGTGGACAAGGTGCGGGCGGAGTCGCTCAAGGTGCTGGCCGATAAGGAGATGGAGAAGAAATTCAGCGCCATGGGCCTCGACCTCGTGGGCAGCACGCCGGAGGAGACAGCGGCCGCCATCGCCGCCGACATCCCCAAATGGGCGAAAGTCATCAAGGACGCGAACATCAAGACGGGGAATTAGCCTCTCAGCTCTCCCGCTTCATCTGCTCGCGCCGAGCCTGCTGGTCGTCCGAGGACCAGCAGGGGGGGAGCGGGAGGAACTCGTCGATCAGGTGGTGGGCGAGCAGGGTCTGCAGAAGCACGTTGCTGCGCTGGGTCAGCAGCATCGGCCCATCTCCCTGTTTCAGCCTGGCGATCTCGGCTGCGACGTCGCCCTTCAGGGCGACTGAGTTTTGCCATCCCAGCGGCGCGCTCGGGGAGGTGGCGACGTGCTTGGTCACCTGGTTGAGGGGCCTGCCGATGGGATCGTCATTACCGACGAACGGCCAGTGTGCCGCGAAGAATTCGCAGGTCTTGCGGCCGAGCAGCAGGTCGAAGGGACGGGCGATGGCAGCCCGACCCGACGT
>JBILYJ010000133.1:0-11039 GCA_044377795.1 Reyranella sp.
GCGGTGCCGCGCGGCGAGACCGGCGAGTTCTGCACCCGCGGCTATTCGGTGATGAAGGGCTACTGGAACGACGAGGCCAAGACGAAGGAGGCCGTCGACGAGGCCGGCTGGATGCACACCGGCGACCTCGCGACGATGGACGAGCAGGGCTACGTCAACATTGTCGGCCGCCTCAAGGACATGATCATCCGCGGCGGCGAGAACGTCTATCCGCGCGAGATCGAGGAGTTCCTCTATCGCCATCCGAAGGTGCAGGACGTGCAGGTGATCGGCGTCCCCGATCCGCGCTTCGGCGAGGCGGTCTGCGCCTGGATCAAGCTCCATGCCGGCGAGAGCGCGACCGACGAGGAGATCCGCGCCTTCTGCCAGGGCCAGATCGCCCACTACAAGGTCCCGCGCTACATCGAGTTCGTGCCGGAATTCCCGATGACCATCACCGGCAAGATCCAGAAGTTCGTGATGCGCGAACAGACGATCGAGAAGCTGGGGCTCAAGGCGGAGAAGACAGCCTAGCGCTGGGGGGCGCGCGCCCAGCAATCAGGGCCTATGCGCCTCCAGGAACATCCTGATGTGGCGCACCGCCAGAGGCACCCGCTCGGGCGTGTCCTTCCACGGATAGAGGGTGACCTGTGAGTTCGGCGACAGCATCGCCACTTCCATCGCGACCTTGTAGGGGTGGGGCGGGCTGTCGTCCGGCGCGACCAGGATCGGGGTCTTGCAGGCCTTCACGAAGTCGCGCGGCACGGTGAACACGAAGTCGGCCTTCTTCGTGTACATGTTGGTGAGGTACTGGCTCACCTGATCCATCGTGTATTCCGGCCGCTTTGCCACGAACTCGGGGCCCCACCCCTTCATGTTGTTGTCGTAGAACTGGTTCGGCAGTTCGGGCCGGAAGCCGGAGGGCTGGGTCAGGACGGCGGCGATCACGCGGTCGCCCACACGCTTGATCAGGTTCCAGATCAGCGGCTGGCCGATGCAGTAGCCCAGCACCATGAACTGCTTGGCGCCGAGATGGTCCATCAGGCCGACATGGTCGTCGGTGATGGCATCCCAGGTGCGCTCGATGTCGAGCGGGCCGGTCGACTGGCCGCCATTGGCGTTGCGCAGGTCGGCGCAGATGCAGCGGAAGCGGTCGCTGAACTCCTTCACCGCGCTGAACGGATGTGTCCTGTCGAGGCCGCCGATCGTCGAGTTCAGCCCGCCGCCCGGAATGATCAGCAGCGGCAGGCCCGAGCCCGCCTCTTCGTAATGAATGCGGACGTCGCCTTTTTCGTAGAATGGCATGGTGTCTTCTCCCTGCCGCCAGCGTGCCATGCGCGGCGGCAGGGTGCAAAGCGGGCCGCGTTCAGCCCAGCAGCCGCTTCACCACGTCGAGCTGGATGTGGGCGGCGTCGACCATCTCGGCGATCGGCACGCTCTCGTTGGCGGCATGGCCCTGCGCGCCGGAGCCGGGGCCGAAGTTGATGATCTCGATGCCGTCGTCGGCATAGTAGCGGCCGTCGCTCACGCCGGTGGCATTGAGGAACTTCACCTTGCGCCGGCTGTGCGCCTTCACGGCGGCCTCGAAGGCGCCGACGGCCGCGCCGTTCTCGGGCGCGAAGAAGCCGTTGGTGCCGGTCAGGAACTCGACGCCGTACATCGATTTCGGCTCGCCGACACCGTCGACCACCTTCTTCAGCTCCTTGAAGGCGTCCTTGACCTTCTCGTTGGGCAGCAGG
This sequence comes from Reyranella sp., assembly GCA_044377795.1. GTDB lineage: Bacteria > Pseudomonadota > Alphaproteobacteria > Reyranellales > Reyranellaceae > Reyranella. The sequence continues at coordinate 1,719 of JBILYJ010000133.1, forward strand.
CGCCGGTCGATCTCGACCGTGCAGGCCGACGGCACGACGTTGGTGTTGTGCCCGCCATGGAACATGCCGATGTTCACCGTCGATTTCATCGCGCCCGAGACGCGATCCGCCAGCGCCTTGTCGTAGTAGGAGCTGAGCGCACCCACGAGGCGCATCATGCGCAGGATAGCATTGTCGCCGGCCGCCGGATTGCCGGCATGGGCGGCGCGGCCCTTGGTGGTGAGGCGTGCCCACATCACGCCGCGCTCGGCCACGATCAGGTTGTTCTCGGTCTGCGCGCCCAGGATCAGCGCATCCGGCCGCACCTTGCCGCTCTTGCGCAAGTATTCCATGCCCTCAGGCCCGAGGTTTTCCTCGTCGGCCACGAAGGTGAAGATCAGCTCGCCCGAAGCCGGGCCGCCGCGGCGCGCGATCTCTTCGGCGATCCAGATCTGCACGGCCATGCTGCCCTTGCAGTTGCCGGCGCCCAGCCCGTAGACCAAACCGCCCTTTACCAGCGCCTTGTAGGGATCGCTCTTCCAGTTGGAGCGTTCGCCGACGCCGACCGTGTCGACATGGGCGTTGAAGGCGATGATCGGGCCTTTCGCCTTGCCCTTCATCCGCGCCACGACATTGTCGACGCCCTTCTTGTGCGTCGCGATCTCGACCTTGTAGCCCGCCTTCTTCAGGCGCCTGGCCGAATAGGCGCAGATCTCGACCGAGGTGCCGGGCGGGTAGGGGCTCGGCAGCGCGATCAGGTCGGACAGGATCGCTACGAGTTCGGACTGCATCTTCTTGGACATGGCACGATATCTTTCTGAGAGGTTACCCGTCGTCCTGAGCGGAGCGTAGCGTAGTCGAAGGACCTCTTTTCGCGAAGAGAGGCCCTTCGACTATGCGCCCAAGGGCGCTCTGCTCAGGGCGACGGAGGGTCAACGATTGGCCAGTTCGACCAGCACCTCGACCAGGACGCGGGCGCCGGCGGCGAGGTCCTGTGGGGTGGCATTCTCGATTTCGTTGTGGCTGATGCCGCGCTCGCAGGGAACGAAGATCATGCCGGTGGGGCAGAGATGGGCGATGTGCATGGCGTCGTGGCCCGCGCCCGAGGGCATGTCCATGTTGGTGAGCTTCAGCGCGTTGGTCCTGGCGCGCACCAGGTCGACCACCATCGGATCGAAATCGGTGGGCGGCACGGCGGTCACCCGCTCGATGCCGGCGCTGCAGGGGGCGGCTTTGGCGGCGACGATCTCCTTAAGCGTCTTCTCGTGCGCTTCCAGCACCGCGTCGTCGGGATGGCGCATGTCGATGGTGAAGGTCGTCCGTCCGGGCACCGTGTTGGGCGAGCCCGGCCCGACATCGACGCGGCCGATGGTGAACCGCAGCATGTCGTGCTCGTCGGTCGTGGCTTCGTACATCGCCTGCGCGATGCGGAGCGCTGCGGCGAACGCATCCTTGCGGGCGGCGCGCGGCGTGGTGCCGGCATGCGCCTCCTCGCCCTCGGTCGTGACGATGTAGCGGCGGCTGCCCTGGATGGCGGTCACGACGCCGATGGTCTTGCGTTCGTTCTCGAGCCTCGGCCCCTGCTCGATATGGGCTTCCACGTACCCGTCGAGCGGGAAGCCGGGCTTGCCGTCGAGCATCGGGGCCCGGGCGGCCTTCAAGGTCTCGGCGAGCGCGTCCTTCAGCACGACGCCCTTCCAGTCCTTCGCTCGCAGCATCTCGTCGAGGTCGTAGTGGCCGGCGAACACCGCCGAGCCCATGGCGCCGGGCTGGAAGCGCGAGCCCTCCTCGTTGGTCCAGGCGACGGCAACGACGGGACGGCGCGTCTTCACGCCGGCATCCTCCAGCGCCTCCAGCGCCTCGAAGGCGGCCAGCACCCCGTACATGCCGTCGAAGCGGCCGCCGGTCGGCTGGCTGTCCATGTGCGAGCCGCTCATCACCGGCCGCGCCGTGGGGTCGGAGCCTTCGCGGCGCAGGAAGAGGTTGCCGATCGCGTCGGTCGAGACCGCGAAGCCGCGCGCCATTGCCCACGAACCAAGCAGGTTGCGGGCCGCCGCATCCTCGGCCGACAGCGCCTGCCGGTTGACGCCACCTTTCGGCGTGCCGCCCAGCTTCGCCATGTCGGCGTGCCGCTGCCACAGACGGTCTTCCCGGATCGCTTCGGCCGCGCCCATCTCGTCTCCACAAGCTTGTCGCGCGAGCTATAGCCGCGCCATAGTCGGGCTTCAATCGCCCGACACTTGGGCGTCGCGTCTCCGGGGGCCTCATGCACAACCATCTCGACCGCAACCTGATCGGCTACGGCCCCAACCCGCCGCATGCGCAGTGGCCGGGCGATGCCCGCATCGCGGTGAGCTTCGTGCTGAACTACGAGGAGGGCGGGGAGAATACGATCCTGAACGGCGATCCCGCCTCCGAGGTCTTCCTGACCGAGACGCCGGGCGGCACGCCCATCGTCGGCGGCCGCGACCTCTCGATCGAGTCGATGTACGAGTACGGCAGCCGCGCCGGCTTCTGGCGCATCCTGCGGCTCTTCCAGGAGCGCAACATGCGCTTCACCTCCTGGGCGGTCGGCCGCGCGCTGGAACTCAATCCGGCCGCCGGCAAGGCGATGGCCGAGGCCGGCCACGAGGTCGCGAGCCATGGCTGGCGCTGGATCAACTACAAGGACTTCACGCTCGAGCAGGAACTCGACCATATGCGGCAGGCGGTGAAGGTGATCGAACAGACAGCCGGCCGCGCGCCGGTCGGCTGGTACACCGGGCGCTTCGGCCTGCACACGCTCGAAGCGGTCATCAAGCATGGCGGCTTCCTCTATTCGAGCGACTCCTATTCGGACGACCTGCCGTACTGGGTGAAGGTGGGCAGCGAACCACACCTGATCATTCCGTATACGCTCGAAGTGAACGACATGAAGTTCGGCGTGGCGCCGGGATTCACCGCGGGCGACGGCTGGCTGCAGGCGATGAAGGACAGTTTCGACATGCTCTACGCCGAGGGCGCGCGCGCACCGAAGATGATGTCGATCGGCCTGCACTGCCGACTCGCCGGACGGCCCAGCCGGGCCGCGACCCTGGCGCGCTTTCTCGACTACGTCGCCTCCAAGCCCAAGGTCTGGGTGGCGACCCGCGAGGAGATCGCACGGCACTGGATTGCGACCCATCCGGCCGCAGCTGCCTGATCGGCACCTGCGCCGTTACAATTGAGACACGAAAGGACTCGCGGTCCGGGTGCCCTGTGGCGGGCCCTGCCTGCGTGGCGCGGGACACGACGAAGCACTTAAGCCCGGCCAGGCGGCATCTTGTCGATATCGGCCTGAGCTCGTTCGCACCTGCAGCATGGCAGCGACGTCATGCTGGCCGGGGTTTACCCTGGGGACAAAATCGTGTGAACAATGTCGGGTCGTGAACAACTTTCATCCCGCCACCCTGTCGATCCTGCTCGCCGCGCTCTGCGTCGGCCCGGGATGCGCCACCAAGCCGCCTGAGACGGCGGCTGTGCCGCAAGGTCCGACGGAGCGCGAGGCCTTCGTACAGGCGCGCAAGACCGAGCTCCTTCAGTCGCTCGCGGTCTGCGAGAGCGGCAGCTGGGGGCCGCATGCGACCCGCATCACCGGGGGGCGCGGTTCCTATCACGGCCGCTTCCAGTACACGCCGCGCACCTACATCACCATGCAGCAGCGCCGCGACGGCACCGTGCTGACGACCCGGGAGGCCATCGAGGCGGCGCAGGACTACGAGAAGGCCGCGGCGCTGACGTCCTGGGTGATCTTCGAGCAGGGCGAAGCGTGGCACTGGCCCCTCTGCAACCGCAAGCTCGGCCTCACCGCCAAGGTTAGGGAAATCAACGCGCTCTGACCGGGCGGCTCAGCGCAGTTCGGCGCAGAACTCCTGTATGCGGGAGCAGCCTTCGCGAAGGCTCGCCATGTCGGTGGCGTAGGAGATCCTGAAGTAGGGGCTCATCCCGTAGGCCGCGCCCTGCACGGTCGCGACATGCTTCTCTTCGAGCAGTGCGGTCACGAAATCGGTGTCGGTGGAAATCCGGCGGCCGCCCTTCGTGGTCTTGCCGATGCAGCCCGCGATGTTGGGGAACACGTAGAACGCGCCCTCGGGCATGTGGCAGGTGACGCCCTTCGCGGCGCGCAGCATGGCCACGACCTCGTCGCGGCGCTTCTGATAGTCGGCGGCGCGCTCCTTCAGCAACTCCTGGGGTCCATTGAGTGCGGCAACGGCGGCGGCCTGGCTGATCGTCGAGATGCCCGAGCCGATCTGGCCCTGCATGTTGGTCATGGCCGCGATCATCGCCCGCGGACCTCCGGCGAAGCCGACCCGCCAGCCGGTCATCGCATAGGCCTTGGACGCGCCGTTGACGGTGAGCGTGCGGTCCTTCAGCGCCGGCTCGACCTGGGCCAGGGTGCTGAACGTCGCGTCGCCATAGACCAGGTGCTCGTAGACGTCGTCGGCCATCACCAGCACGTGCCTGTGCTTCATGAGCACATCGCAGATCTGGCGCATCTCGGCTGGCGAGCAGACGGCGCCAGTTGGATTGTTGGGAAAGTTCAACACCACCCATTTGGTCTTCGCCGTGATGACGGCGTCGAGATCGGCGGCACGCAGCTTGAACTGGTTGTTCTCCGGACAGGTCACCGACACCGGTGTCGCCCCGGCGATCACCGCCTGGTCGGCATAGGAGATCCAGCCCGGCGCGGGGATGATGACCTCGTCGCCCGGGTTCACGCTGGCCATCAGCGCGTCGTACATGATCTGCTTGCTGCCGTTGGAGACCATGATCTCGTCCAGCGCATAGTCGAGATCGTTGTCGCGCTTGAACTTCCGCTGGATCGCTTCCTTGAGAGGCCTGATGCCGTCCTGCGGCGGATACTTGGTCTCGCCGGCCAGCGCCGCCTGGTGCGCGGCCGCTATGGCATGCGCCGGGGTCGGGAAGTCGGGCTCGCCCGAAGACAGGCCCACGATCTTCACGCCCTGGGCGCGCAGGTCGCGCACCTTGCGGGTCATCGCGGCCGAGGCCGACACCTTCACGTTCTTCAGACGATCGGCAACCTCGAACATGTAACCCCTCAGACCCTGGCTTCAGTTCTTCTTCCGGATGGTGAGTGCGATACCGCCCAGGATCGCCGCCGAGGCAATCAGCAGCCGTGCGGTGATCGGCTCGGCGAGTAGCACCGCACCCCCCAGCGCGGCAATGGCGGGGACGCAAAGCTGTATTGTGGCGGCCGACGTGGCGGTGAGCGCGGGCAGCGCCGCATACCACAGCACATAGCCCAGGCCCGAGGTCACGGCGCCCGAGGCCACGGCGTACATCAGCCCCGTCGTGTCGGGACTGGACTGGCTTGCCGCAGCCAGGCTGAGGACGGCGGCAAAGGGCACGGCGCGGATGAAATTGCCGCCGGTCGCCGCAGCGGCATCGCCGGCGCCGCGACCCAGCAACGAGTAGATGCCCCAGGCAAGGCCGGCCACCAGCATCAGCCCTGCCGCGACGACCGGCGGCGCCGCGAGGCCGGGCAACAGCAGCCAGACGAGCCCCGCGATTGCCACCAGAACGCCGACCAGGCGCAACCCGACCAGCCGCTCGCCCTGGAACAGGCCGTAACCGGTCATCGTGAGCTGCACGGCGCCAAACAGCAGCAGGGCGCCCGTCGCGGCGGTGAGATCGCGATAGGCGAAGGAGAAGCAGACCGCGTAGGTAAAGAGCATGGCTGCCATCGGCCAGCTTCCCGCCGCCAGCGGCTGCTTCCCACGCGAACGCAGCAGGACCCAGAGCACCAGTGCGCCGGAGGCGAGACGGATCGATGTGAAGCTCGCGGCGTCGATCGAGGTGTCGCGCAACGCGACACGGCAGAGCAGCGAGTTGCCGGCGAAGGCCAGCATCGCGAAGACGATCAGGAGGGCGATGCGCGCCGCTCCGCCCTCCCGACCCATCTCAGCTGGCAAGGCCGTAGAGCTTCATCGCATTGTCGCGCACGATCTTGCGCTTCACCTCGGGCGAGACGCCGGTCAGCTCCCGCGCCAGGAACTCCTGGCTGTCCGGCCAGATGCCGTCGGGGTGCGGGTAGTCCGAGCCCCACATGACGTTGTCCTCGCCGAGATGGCGCAGCAGCTCGATGCCGACCGGATCGGTCTGGTAGGTGGCGTAGAACTGCCGGTGCCAGTACTCCGACGGCTTCATCTTGAGGTCGAGGTCCTGGAACTGGTCCTCCCATTCGAGGTCCATGTGCTGCAGCACATAGGGGATCCAGCCGAGCCCGGCCTCGCCGATCACGATCTTGAGGTTGGGGTAGCGCGCCGGCGCGCCGGAATAGATGAGCGACATCAGCATGGTGCTCATGTGCATCTGGAACCCGGTGATGTGCGTGGCGAAGATCCGGCGCTGCACTTCGGGCGTGAACTTCGTGACGTCGGGCGAGCGGCCGCCGATCGTGTGGAAGTGCAGCGGGATGCCGGTCTCGTGGCCGAACTTCCACAGCGGCTCCCAGAACGGGTCCCACAGCGGCGTCATGTCGGGGCGGTTGGCGATGTCGAGCCCGAGCACGCCGCGCTTGGCGCAGCGCATCGCCTCGGCAACCGACTCTTCCATGTCGTAGTTCGGGATGTTGGCCAGGCCGACCAGCCGGTCGGGCGCCTGCCTGCAGAAATCGTGGAGCCAGTCGTTGTAGATGCGCAGCATCACGATCGCGGCTTCCGGGTCGTTCAGGCGGCCGCTCGATCCCAGCACGCCGTAGAGCACCTCGGCCTGCACGCCGTCGCGGTCCTGGTCCTTGAGGCGATGATCGACCTCGGTCAGGCGGCGGATGCCTTTCTTGCCGTCGTCGTACAGGCCGGTCGAGGCCATGCGGTCGGAGCGGTGGATGACGCCCGGCACGTACTCGCGTCCGGCCGAGCCCATCCCGTTCACAAGTCCGAACTTCGCGCCGTTCGCACTCGTCCATTCCGGTCCCTTGGGTCCGTCGACGACATGCGGCATGCGCGCCTTCATCGAGGCGGGCGCATTGCTGGTGAAGAGATCCGGCGGCAGCCAGATCAGGTCGATATGCCCATCTGCGGAAATCACGTCGTATTTCATCGTTGGTTCCTCCCGGGCGCCCATTCCTCTGGAGTCGTCCTTCTTCTAGAGTGCGCCGCCTGTACGTCTGTCGCAATGGGATGACAATGAACGAGACCGAGTGGCTTGCCGAGTTTGCGTCCGCGTTGAAGCGATCCGACATCGATGCTGCAACGGCGCTGTTTGCCGACGACTGCTACTGGCGCGACCTCGTCGCCTTCACCTGGAACATCGTGACGCTTGAGAGCCGCTCTGCGATGGCTGAAATGCTCCAGACGCGCCTCGGCGATGTGAAGCCCGACTCGTTCGTCCTTTCGGGCCGGCCCGGCTGGTTCACCTTCGAGACCGCGCAGGGCCGCGGCAAGGGCCATGTCCGCCTGAAGGACGGCAAGGCCTGGACCTTCTTCACCGCGCTGTTGGAGTTGAAGGGCTTCGAGGAGAAGAAGGGGCCGGCGCGCGAGCACGGCACGCAGCACGGCGCCTTCAGGGATCGCGTGACCTGGACCGACCGTCGCAAGGCCGATGCGAAGGAACTGGGCTACGACCGCCAGCCCTATGTGTTGGTGATCGGCGGTGGGCAGGGCGGCATCGCGCTCGGCGCGCGGCTGAAGCGGCTCGGCGTTCCGACCCTGATCATCGACCGCAATCCGCGCCCGGGCGACGCTTGGCGCAACCGCTACAAGTCGCTCTGCCTGCACGATCCGGTCTGGTACGACCATCTGCCGTACCTGCCGTTCCCCGATCACTGGCCGATCTACACGCCCAAGGACAAGATGGGCGACTGGCTCGAGTCCTACACGAAGATCATGGAGCTCGATTACTGGCCGTCGACCACGTGCAAGAGCTCGTCGTTCGACGAGGCCAGGGGCGAGTGGACCGTCGTCGTCGAGCGTGACGGCAAGGACGTGACGCTCAAGCCGAAGCAGCTCGTGATCGCGACCGGCATGTCGGGCTTTCCTGAGATCCCGGAATTCCCCGGTGCCGACCGCTTCAAGGGCAAGCAGCATCATTCCAGCCATCATCGCGGTGGCGAGGGCTGGGCCGGCAAGACGTGCGTCGTCGTGGGCTCGAACAATTCCGCGCACGACATCGCTGCCGACCTCTGGGAACACGGCGCCGACGTCACCCTGCTGCAGCGCTCGCCGACCCTGGTCGTGCGCGCCGATACGCTGGCGCGCAACCGGCCGCTCTATTCGGAAGAGGCAGTGGCGTCGGGCATCACCACCGAGATCGCCGATCTCACGACCGCCTCGATGCCCTACGGCGCGTTGCCGAAGGTGATGCAGCCCGTGGTCGAGCAGATCCGGCGTGACGATGCGGATTTCTACACGCGGCTGGAGAAGGCGGGTTTCAAGCTGACCTTCGGCGAGGACAATACGGGCATCGGCCCGATGTATCTGCGTCGCGGCTCCGGCTACTACATCGACGTCGGCGCCTCGGACCTGATCGCCGACGGTCGCATCAAGCTCAAGTCCGGTGTCGAGATCGGGCGCCTGACCGAGGATTCGGTCGTGCTGAAAGATGGCACCGAACTGAAGGCCGACCTCGTCGTCTATGCGACCGGATACGGCTCGATGAACCAGTGGGCGGCCGAGCTGATCTCGCCGGAGGTCGCCGACAAGGTGGGCAAGTGCTGGGGCCTGGGCTCCGGCACCGCCAAGGATCCCGGCCCCTGGGAGGGCGAGCTGCGCAACATGTGGAAGCCGACGGCGCAGGAGAACCTGTGGTTCCACGGCGGCAACCTGATGCAGTCGCGGCTCTACTCGATCTTCCTGTCGCTGCAGCTCAAGGCACGCCTGGAGGGCCTGCCGACGCCGGTGTACGGCAGGGCCCCAGTGCATCACAAGGCGTGACCGGGGGCGGGGACGCCAGGCCGGTTCGCGACGTACACTGAAGACGCATGCACCGTTCCGCCCGCCGCCTCGTCCTCTGCCTCCTGCTCGCCGCGTCGGGCTGCTCGTTCAACATGGGCGAGCCCAACCTGCCGAAGACCGACTTTCGCGCGGACCTGAGCGGCGCGCGCGAGGTGCCGGCGACCGACAGCAAGGGCGAGGGCTACTTCGAGGCGGTCTACCGGCCCTCGACCAAGGTGCTGGAATATAAAATCAACCTGGTGCGCCTGAGCGGTCCGGTGCGCCAGGTGGGGCTCTACGGTCCCGCTGCGGCCGACCAGAACGCGGTGCAGGTCGTTCCCATCGACGTGCCGTTCTACGCCGACCGGTCGACCGTGAGCGACGGCGTGACGCTCACCGAACAGCAGGCTCGCGAAGTGCTGGCCGGCCT
>JBILYJ010000134.1:0-10987 GCA_044377795.1 Reyranella sp.
GCCGCGAAGGCGGAGAGGTGGCCGTAGACCGATGCCAGCTTGCCGCCATGCTCGATGCGGATCCAGTTGCCGTAACGGTCGTTCGGCGCGGCTCCCACCACGAGGCCGTCGGCCGCCGCGACGACCGGCGTGTCGGCGGGCGCCACGAGGTCGACGCCTTCATGCATGAACAGCGATCGCGACGACGAGGGGCGTGCCGACAGCGCATAGGCCGGAGGCGCCCGGAAGCCGCCATAGGAAGAGCTGCCGTAGCCGGAAGCACCCGGCGACGCGGCAAAGCCTGCGCCGACACCCGAGCGGGGCATGTCGGTGGCACCTCCCGTCGGCAGGCCGGGCGGGAGGCCTGGCGGACGATTCGGACCGCCAGCGCCCTGCGGCTTACCGCCATAGGGTGGCGGGGGCTTGTCGAACGGATCGGCACGCAGGCCGAAGCCCGACGAGATCGAAACGGTATCGAGCGGCAGCCGGAACGACGGCGGCACCGCAGCCTGCCCGCCCGCCATCCAGAAGCGCTCGGTATTGTCGCGCGTGCGAAAGCGATGGATCGCCATCACGCCCTTGGGCGTCCGCAGCTCCATCCACAGCACACGGCCGACGTCGAGCGGCGCACCGGCCTGAGTGAAGGTCTGCTGGTAGCGTACATAGAACCTGTCCCCGTCGCGCATCTCCTTCTTGAGATCGACCGACATGGCCATTGCCTGCATGGCTTCGAGCATGGCCGGCGCGGGAGCGCCTGCGGCGACCGCGGAGGCTTCGAACGAACCGCCCACAATCACGCCCGCGACGCCCAGCTGGCGCGCGTATGGCAGGTACGCCTGCAGCCGTTCGTCATCCAGACCGTCGCCCAGCATCCCGTCTTCGACGATTCGCCCCCTGGCCAACGCCACTTCAGGGACCGGCCCGCTCGCGACCGGCGGCGGGACGTTGTCTGCGATCGCGATGAGCGGCTGTGGAGGCGTGATCTCGATGGCCACGCTCCGGCCGAGAAGCCCGTCGACCGACGCCAGTTCCATGAAATGAAGATGGTCGCGAAGACCGGCAGTGGCCGAGGGTTGGTCGTGGAGGGACGGCAATTCCAGCCCCAGCAGCCGAAGCTCGGCCACGCGGTTCGCATCCTTCGTGTGCGCCGGCTCGTCCCAAGGCAGATCGCGCGCGATGCCCTGGGACATCCCGGCGAAAAGCAATGAGGCGGCAAAAGCCGCGGCGACCGAGGGTCGGTTCATTCAATCCTTCTTATAGGGCCGACGTCGGGGCATCGCTCGTGACCGCCGCGTGGTCACCGATCTTACCGCACCTTCGGTACGGGTTTCCATGCCCGAGCGCGCCTTTCGGCCTCGGCGATTTGCGCAGGGTTCATGCGAGCGGCCAGGGTCGCCAGGTCTTTCCGGGCCTGGTCGAGCCGGTCCTGGTTCTTTGCCGTGTACCGGTCGATGGAGAGCTTGATCCACTTGTAGGCCTCGATGTCGTCGCGTGGCGGGATGCCCTCGCCGAAGCCCAGCATGAAGCCGATATTGTTCTGCGCACGCGCGTAGCCCTGCTGGGCAGCAGCAAGGTAGAGCCTCGCCGCTTCGTTCAGGTTGCGCGGCACGCCCTCTCCACTCCAGTACATGGCGCCGAGCAGGGTCTGCGCCTCGGCCTCGCCCTTGGCGGCCCATACTTTCCAGATGCGGACGGCGGTCGCCATGTCCTTGCGCTCGTAGGCGCCCGCCGCCTGGCGCATCTGGTCTTCGTAGGATTGCGCCGTCGCGGGTGTCGCCAGGGCCGCGACGAGGAGCACGAGCAGTGCCGACAGGAGCGATTTCATGGCCCGAAGATATGGCTTCAAGTCCGGCACGCCGCAAGCAACGACACGCTCGGCACGTCACGCTCGCACAGCGCCGGGCGAGCACCCGCCACGCATAGTTCCGGTCTGGCCGGCCGTCAGCGGCCTTCCGCGTGCCCGAGAGCGGGATCGTCGCAGCGCAAGCCTAGACATGCGTCCACGCCCGCGTGAACTCTGCGCCCAGCAGGAAGATCAGGCCAGAGTAGAAGATCAAGGGCAGGAGGACGAAGAGCGCCCCGGCTGAAGGCATCGTCGTCGATGAACCCATCGACGGTGCCGGTCAGAAGCCGCCTGACACGGCCGGCGGACGTGAGTCCGTCCATTGGTGGGAAACGCTGTCGGGTGAAAATCGCTCCCCTACCCGAACGTGTTTATGACATGTTCCGCCCCTACTTTCCGGCCGCAGGCTGATCCAGGACCCTTGATGATCCCTTCCCGCCGAATGGTGCTCGCCTCCGCCCTCGCCTCGCTGTTTCCGGCGCCGGCGATCGCGCAATCCGCCCCTGACGTGCCCCAGAAGGTCGAGATCCTGCTCGACTGGAAGGCGCTGCCGACCTTTGCAGGCTTCTACCTTGCCCGAGAGATGGGCGCCTTCGAGCGCCGCGGACTCGAGGTCACATTCGCAGAGACCCAAGGCGCGATTTCATCGGCGGAGATGATCGGCTCGGGCACGCCCTACTGGATCGGCTCGTCGAGCGGCGTCGCCACCGCCATCGGCCGCTCCAGGGGACAGCCGATCAAGAGCCTCGCCGTCTACTACGCGAAGACTCCCACCGTGATCTATAGCCGCGGCGAGGACCGCATCGCCCACCCGCGCGATCTCTACGGCAAGACGCTGGGGCTCGTTCCGGGCAGCATCACCACCGAGGAATTCCGCGCCCTGGTCGCCGCCAACAGGCTCGACCGCAGCAGGATCAAGGAGATCACAGTCGGCTGGAGTGCCTATGACCTGGTCGAGAAGAAGGTCGATGCGCTGATCGACTACGACGAGATGGCGCCGTCCATGCTGATCGCCGAGGGACGCCGCATCACCATGATCCGCCTGAGCGACTTCGGCGTGAAGGCCTACAGCCTCAACCTCATCGTCAACGACGCCGCCTGGGCGGATCCGATCAGACGCGAGATCGCAAGAAATGTCCAGGAGGCCGTACAGGAAGGCTACAACATGGTGCGGGAGCGACCGGCCGACGCTGCGTCGCATTTCTCCCGAATCTTTCCACGGCTGGCGCCGCGTTACGTCGACCGCAGCACGGCCACGGTCTCTCAGCAGCTCTCGGGACCGCCGACCGGCCAGCAGACCCGCGCCGGCTGGGAAGCGACGATCAATACGCTGGAAACTCTGGGGCTGCTTGCCAAGCCGATCACGGCCGACGAGGTGGCAATACTCGACTGAGGATCGGACGGGCCGGACCTACCAGCCCCAGAGCAGATTCCGCGAGATCCAGCCTTGCAGCCCGCCGTCGCGTTGGACCTTGACCCAGCCGCTCTTGCGCTCGAGCGTCCTCAGCGCGTCGCCGTAGGAGACCCTGCCGACGATCCGGCTGCTCGTGGTCGGCTGGCTGCGCAGGTTGGCGGTCTTGACCTTCACGATGTGATACGCGGTACCGCTGGTCAGCGTCCGAAGAATCCAGCCCTTGTCGTTCTCGAAATCCAGGACCTGCAGCCAGTCGCCGCGTCGTCCGACGACCTTCAAGGGGAAACCTCTGCTCAGCACCCACTCGGCGGGATAGCGCGTTCCCGGACCGGAACGCAGATTCACTTCCTCGCGCGACACGCTGACCATTTGCTGGGCAACGGCCTGGGGCATATCGAGCGCAAAGCTGCCGGCAGCAAGGGCGATCAGGAAATAGCGAGCGAAGAGCATTCGTGGGATCTCCTTCCCGGAGACGTTCTGGGAACACCCTTCCCCGGTCAGGACCGGCGGGTCGGGGGGCGTCGATGTGGCCACTCTTGCCCGATTCCGACTCCACGTCACCCGCTTGACAGGCTGCCTTTCGCCAGTTCCGCTGGTTCGCACCTTCTTCAATCCGGGAGACGCAGGCTATAGTTGCCGCCTCATTGGAAGGATTGCCGGTATGCAGGAACAGAAAATCATCGGTCGCCGCGAAGGCGCCGTGGGCCACGTCGTCTTCAACAACCCGGCGAAGCTCAATGCCGTCTCGCTCGACATGTGGGACGGCTTCGTCGCCATCCTGAAGGACTTCGCCCAGGATCCGGAGATCCGTTGCCTGGTGGTCAGCGGATCGGGCGGCAAGGCGTTCGTGTCCGGCGCCGACATCTCGAAGTTCGAAAGCGAACGCGCCAACGCTGAAGCCCAGGTCCGCTACGACGCCATCTCCAAGGAAGGCTACGAAGCGCTCTACGACTTCCCCAAGCCGACCATCGCCAAGATCACCGGCTATTGCATCGGCGGCGGCATGAACCTCGCGGCCTGCTGCGACCTGCGCTACTGCAACGAGGGTGCGCGCTTCGGCGTACCGGCGGCCAAGCTCGGCCTCGGCTACGGCTTCCTGCGCATCGAGCGCTTCTCGCGCATCGTCGGCCTGCCGCGCGCCATGGAGTTCCTGTTCACCGCCAAGCAGTATTCCTCGAAGGAAGCCTACGACATGGGCCTGGTGCACGGCGTCGCCGCCGATGCCGAGCTGGACGCCATGGTCGATGGCATCACCGGCGCCATTGCGCAGAACGCGCCGCTGACGATCGCGCTCGCCAAGGCCGCGGCACGCGAGATCGCCAAGCCGGAATCGAAGCAGGACCACGCGAAGCTCGACCGGATGGCCGAGGCCTGTTTCGACAGCGAAGATTTCAAGGAAGGCCGCCGCGCGTTCATGGAAAAGCGCCGGCCCCTCTTCAAAGGAAAATAAGTGCCGGCGCCCCGAGCGAAGCCGAGGGGCCTCTCATCGATCCCAAAAGAGATCCCTCCACTCCGCTTCGCTCCGGTCGGGATGACGGTAATTTTCAGAAGGTAAACACGATGACCGCCCTGCCCCTCTCCCACCTGACCGTCCTCGACCTCACGGCGCATCGTGCCGGGCCGACCGCCGTGCGCCAGCTCGCCGACTGGGGCGCGCATGTCATCAAGATCGAACCGCCGCCGCCCCCGTCCGAGGGCGGCAAGAACAACGATTCGATGGGCGGCGCGCGCCATGGGTTCGACTTCCAGAACCTGCACCGCAACAAGAAGTCGATGACGCTCAACCTCAAGAGCCCCGAGGGTCACGCGATCTTCATGAAGCTCGCGGCCAAGGCCGACGTCATCGTCGAGAACTACCGCTCCGACGTGAAGCATCGCCTCAAGGTCGACTACGACACGGTGGCCAGGATCAACCCGCGCATCATCTACGGCTCGATCGCGGGCTTCGGCCAGAGCGGCCCCGACGCGGCACGTCCCGGCGTCGACCAGATCGCCCAGGGCATGGGCGGCCTCATGTCGATCACCGGCGAACCCGGCCGCGGCCCCATGCGCGTCGGCATTCCCATCGCCGACCTGACCTCGGGTCTCCTGCTCGCCCAGGCGATCATGCTGGCGCTCTACACGCGCGAGCGCACCGGCAAGGGTCAGTGGGTCCACACCTCGCTGATCGAGGCGCAGATCTTCATGCTCGACTTCCAGGCTTCGCGCTGGCTGATGAAGGGCGAGGTGCCGAAGCAGGCCGGCAACGACCATCCGACCAGCATCCCGACCGGCGTCTTCCCGACCAGCGACGGCTACATCAACATCGCCGCCGCCGGCGACAAGATGTGGAAGCGCGCCGCGCTCGCGCTGGGCGCCCAGGCGCTGATCGACCATCCCGAGCATGCCACCCCGGCGCTGCGCTCGCAGAACCGCAAGGCGCTGAACGAACGCCTCGCCGACGTGACGAAGACCAACACCAGCGCCCACTGGATCGAGTCGCTGAACAAGGCGGGCGTCCCGTGCGGCCCGATCAACACGATCGACAAGACCTTCGCCGAACCGCAGGTCCAGCACCTCGGCATCGCCCGCCCGGTCAACCACCCCACGCTGGGCGAGATCAAGGTGGTCGGCCAGCCGATCAACCTGTCGGACTATCCGCAACCGAAGGCGCTCAACCCGACGCCGGACCTCGGCCAGCACACCGACGAGGTTCTGACCGGTCTGGGTTACGACGCGAAGGCGATCGCCGGCCTCAAGTCGGGTGGTGCCGTCTAGTCCATAGCGTTCCTCAGAAACGCGAAACGCCTTCTGCCGCTCGCAGCGCCTGATCCTCGATCTGGATGGTGCTGTGAGTCAGGCCATACGTGTCGCGCATCGCCGCTTGCGCCGCGGCGAGTGTTTCCCGCGAACGGGCCATGTCGGCGATCACGAGATGGCAGCTCATGGAGTCGACGCCGGAGGTGATGGTCCAGACGTGAAGGTCATGGACCGCCGTTACCCCGGGAAGGGCGAGCAGCGTCTTCTCCAGCAACGTCAGATCGACGTGGGGCGGCGTACCCTCCATCAGGATATGGATCGCCTCGCGCAGCAGCATCCATGTGCGCGGGATGATGAAGAGGCCGATGCCGGCGCCGACCAGGGGATCGGCGAGCGTCCATCCGGTAAGCAGGATGATGACGGCGGCGATCAGGACGCCGAGCGACCCCAGCATGTCGCTCATCACCTCGAAGTAGGCACCCTTGACGTTGAGGCTGTCCGACGAACCCGCCGACAGCAGCTTCATGCTGATGAGATTGACGATCAGGCCGGCTATGGCGACCGCCATCATCGGCCCACCGAGGACCGGGGGCGGATTCAGGAAACGATCATAGGCCTCGTAGAGCACGAACGCCGTCACGACCAGCAGGACCACCGCATTGGCCAGCGCCGACAGCACCTCCATGCGGACGTAGCCGAACGTCTTCTGCGGCGTTGCCGGACGCTCGCCGAAGTTGATGGCGATGAGGGCGAGGGCGAGGCCGCCGGCGTCCGTCAACATGTGGGCGGCGTCGGCGATGAGCGCCAGGCTGCCGGTGGCCAGGCCGCCGATCACCTCGACCACCATGAACGAGGCCGTCAAGACCAGGGCCCACTTCAGGCGCGTCTTGTGTTGGGCAGCAGCCGAGCCGCCCGCCTGCGAGCGGCTGGACGAACCATGGGAATGCCCTGAACCGTGGGAATGCCCTCCTGCCATGATCGTCTCCTCAAGCGCCAGCGCCGGTACGCATGCCGTTTAGAACAGCATATCAGTCAGATGGATGACAGGGCCCCGCCGCCAGCCTACCGCTTCAGGTACCTGCGCAGCGCCGTGCGGCAGCACGATTGCCTCGCCGCTGCCGCCGGTCCAGACTCGCTCGGGGCGATGTCCGAGCAAGATTGTCTTCAGCTCAACGTCACGCCCTCTGAACATATGAAGCGGGAGATATAGAAGATGGCCACGACGCGCAGAACAGCTTTGGTGACCGGCGCCGGCCGAAACATCGGCCGGGCCTGTGTGCTGCAGCTTGCCCGCATGGGCTACGACGTCGTGATCAACGGCTCGTCCGACCGCAAGGCCTGCGAGTCGGTCGCCAAGGAAGCCGCCGCGCTCGGCGTCGAGGCGCTGGTCGTCATGGCCGATGTCGGCAGCCCCGAGGAATGCCGCCGCATGGCCAGCGAGACGATTGCGAAGTTCGGTTCGGTCGACGTGCTGGTGAACAATGCGGCGCTGCGGCCGGCCAAACCCTTCCTCGAGATGAGCGAGGCCGACTGGCGGCGCGTCATCTCGGTCGATCTCGACGCCGCCGTCTGGCTGTCGCAGGCCTGCCTGCCCGGCATGGTGAAGAAGGGCTGGGGCCGCATCGTCAACTTCACCGGCATGAATGCGATGCACGGCTATGCCGGCCGCGCCCCGGTTTCGGTCGCCAAGCACGGCGTCTGGGGTCTCACCAAGGCGCTGGGCAAGGAATTCGGGCCGAAAGGCATCACCGTCAACGCCATCTCGCCCGGCCCGATCTCGGCCGATGTCGAGGATGACGATGAGTCGAACCATCACCGCCTCGAGACGATGGCAAAGGTCCCGCTCGGCCGCATGGGCACGCCCGCCGAGATCGGCTCGGTGCTCGGCCTGCTGGTCTCCGATGGCGGTGCCTATGTGAACTGCCAGATGCTGCAGGTGAACGGCGGCGGTCAGACCTGACTCAAATTCACACTCCTCTCCCCCTGACGGGGGCGAGGAACATGAGGGATGTCTACTCCATCGGCAGGCCGGTGGTGCGGGCGATGGTGCTCCAGCGCTCGACCTCGGCCTTCACGAAGTCGCCGAAGGCCTGGCGGCTTTCGAGGTCGATGCTGGCGCCCTGTTCCTGCCAGATGCGCTTGATGTCCGGTTCAGCGAGCGCCGACTGCACGGCGGCGTGCAGGGCGTCGAGCGCGACGGCAGGCGTCTTCATGGGCGCAAACAGGCCGTACCAGGTGCTGACCTCGAAATCCTTCACGCCCGCTTCGGCGAAGGTCGGCACGTCAGGCAGCACGCTCTCGCGCTTCGTGGTCGCGACGGCGAGTGCGCGCAATTTGCCGGACTGCACATATGAGGCGACCGTGCTGAGCGGTTGGAAGGTGGCGTCGAGCTGGCCCGCCAGCAGGTCCTGCAACGCCGGGCCGCCGCCACGATAGGGCACGTGCGTCAGCCTGACGCCGGCGCGCCGCTGCAGCAGCTCGATGGCGAGATGCGGCATGGTGCCAAGGCCCGAGGAGCCGATGTTGATCGAGTCGGGGGCCTTGCGCGCCGCGGCGAGGAAGGCCGCGAGATCCTTGACGTCAAGCTTGGCCGGATTGACCACCAGCCCGACGGGGACCTTGGCGATGTTGCTCACCGGTGCGAAGTCGCGCAGCAGGTCGAAGCCCGAGTCGGGGTAGACGACTGTCGCGAAGGACTGTGCGCTGTTGGCGACCAGCAGGGTACAGCCGTCGGGACGCGCCCGCGCCACCACCATGCCGCCCAATGTGCCGCCGGCACCGCTGCGATTTTCGACCACCACCGGCTGGCCAAGACGCTGGCTGACCTGGGCCGCGACGGGACGCGCGAAGGTGTCGTTCGAGCCGCCGGGCGGGAATGGCACAATCCAGTTCATGGCCCGTGGCGGACGCCATTGCTGTGCCGTGGCGGACCCCGCCGCACCCATACCCAGCAAGCCGCCCAACGCGGCCCGGCGAGAAAGAGACCGCAAGACCGTCATCGGTTCACTCCATCTGGACGTTGGCGGCCTTGGCGATGCGGGTCCACCGCTCGACCTCGCGGCCGATGAAATTCGCGAAGTCGGCGCGGCTTTCGAGCTCGACCTTCGCCCCATGCTGGGCCCACAGGCGTTTCACTTCGTCCGAGCCCAGCGCTCGCTGCACGGCGGCATGGACGCGGTCGAGCACGACGTCGGACGTGCGGATCGGCGCGAACAGGCCGAACCAGGTCGTCATTCGGAAGTCGGCCAGCCCCGCCTCGTGCGCCGTCGGCACATCGGGCAGCTGTACGTCGCGGCGACGGTTGATGACGGCGAGCGCGCGCAGCTTGCCCGACCGGACAGAACTCGCAACGGCGCTGACCAGCACGAAGGCGGCGCCGATCTGGCCGGCCAGCAGGTCCTGCAGCATCGGCGCCCCACCGCGATAGGGAACATGCGTGAACTTCACACCGGCACGATCCTCGAACAGCCCGATGGCGAGATGGGTCACGGTGCCCAGGCCGGCCGAGCCGATGTCGATGCTGCCCGGCTTCTTCTTTACCATCTCGATGAAGGCTTCGAGATTCGCCGCATCGATCCGCGCCGGATTGATCACCAGCGCATAGGGCACACGGCCGAAGGCGGCGATCGGCGCGAAGTCGCGCAGGAAGTCGAAGCCGGCCCGCGGATAGATGGTCGGCGCGTAGACGAGGCCGGTGTCGCCCACCAGCATCGTGTAGCCGTCCGGCGCGGCCCGCGCGGCAACGGCGGTGCCGACCGTGCCGCCGGCGCCGCTGCGATTGTCGATCACCACCGATTCGCCGATCGCTTCGGCGACCCGCGCTGCGATGGGGCGCGAAAACATGTCGGAGCCGCCGCCGGCCGGGAACGGCACGATCCAGGATACGGTGCGGGTGGGCCAGTCGCTGGCGCGCGCCGGGACCATCGGTCCGGCGCCGGCCACCATCATTCCCCCCAGCAAGCTCCGCCGCGCGATCCCGCTCATTCGGCCGGGAGCTTAGCGTCCGGCCGCGGCGGCGCAATACCGCGTCTTACTGCGGCTCGATCTTCGCGAGCTTGATGTACTTGGTCCAATCCTCGCGCTCCCTGGCCACGAAGGCATCGCATTGCTCGATGGTCCAGTCCTTCGGCGGCGGCAGGAAGCCAAGCTGCTTCACCCTCTCCATCACCGGCGGTTCATAGAGCGCGTCCATGATCAGGCGATTCAGTTTCTTCTTGATGTCATCTGGGGTCTCCCGGCGCACCGAGAAGCACGAATAGGCGATGATGGCGTAACTCGGATAGGTTTCGGCGATGGCCTCGACCTCCGGAAACAGCGCCGAGCGCTCCTTCGATGTCACGGCCAGCGCGCGAACGTAGCCAGACCGGACGTAGCTTTCGCCGACCACCTGGTCGGGGAACACGCAATCGACACGGCCGGCGTGCAGGTCCTGGATCGACGCGACCGCGTCGCGATAGGCGACTTCCTCGAACTTCACGCCGGTCGTGACCTCGAAGAGAGCGGCGGGTACTCGCGAGGAGGCATTGCCGTAGCCCGAGAAGAGCGGCTTCGGCTGCTTCTTGGCGTACTCGACGAACTCCTTGACCGTCTTGTAGGGCGCATCCGGCTTCACCAGCATGAAGTTGCCGATCGTGCCGTTGACGGCCACCGTCGTGAAATCCGACGCTTCGTAGGTCATCGACTTGTAGAGGCTGAAATTGGCGGCCAGCGTGCTGGTCGAGCCGAGCAGGAGTGTATAGCCGTCGGCCGGTGCATTCTTGACCTGTGTCGTGCCGATCATGCCCGTGGCACCGGGCTTGTTCTCGATGACGAAGGGCTTGCCCGTCATGGTCTCGAGCTGCTTGCCGACCAGGCGCGAGATGATGTCGGTGGAGCCGCCCGGACCGAACGGCACGAGGATCTTCACGAGCCGGGCGGGATAGGCTTCCTGCGCCCGTGCACCAGAGCCCAGCGCGGCGGCGACCGGAAGGCCGCCCAGGGCGGCCAGAACTTTTCTACGCTTCATGAGCAAG
>JBILYJ010000640.1:0-2840 GCA_044377795.1 Reyranella sp.
TCAGCGCGCCGTCGATGCCGGCGGCGGTGTAGTATCCCAGCGCCCGCATCGCCTCGATCTGGGCGCGCATGCTCATCAGCATGCGGCGCACGTCGGCATGGTGGACGATCGAAACGGAGGCGGGCGCGGCGCTGCCGTCGTCCTTCGACTGGACGCGGCTGCGGGCGAAGGCGGCCGCCTGCTGGTAGGCGCGCTCGGCGATGGCCAGACCCTGGATGCCGACCGACAGGCGGGCGTTGTTCATCATGGTGAACATGTAGGAGAGGCCCCGGCCTTCCTCGCCGACGAGGTAGCCGACGGCGCCGCCATCGTCGCCGAACGACATCACGCAGGTCGGGCTGGCATGGATGCCGAGCTTGTGCTCCAGCGACACACAGCGCAGGTCGTTGCGCTTGCCCAGCCCGCCGTCGGGACCGGCCAGGAACTTCGGCACGATGAACAGCGAGATGCCGCGCACGCCCGCGGGCGCGTCCGGGGTGCGGGCCAGCACGAGGTGAACGATGTTCTCGGCCATGTCGTGCTCGCCATAGGTGATGAAGATCTTCTGGCCGCTCACGAGATAATGGTCGCCGTTCTTCACCGCGCGGCTCTTGAGCTGGCCGAGGTCGGAGCCCGCCTGCGGCTCGGTGAGGTTCATCGTCCCGGTCCATTCGCCGGAGATCATCCTGGGCAGATAGGTCGCCTTCTGTTCTTCCGACCCATGGTGGTGGATGGCGTCGATCGCGCCCTGGTTCAGCAGCAGCACCAGCCCGAATCCCATGTTGGCGGCCTGCCACATCTCCTGCACGGCGGTCGCCAGCAGCCATGGCATGCCCTGGCCGCCGAACTCCGGATCGAACGGCAGGGAGTTCCAGCCGCCCTCGACGAATTCCTTGTAGATGGCGGCGAAGCCCGGCGCTGTCCGGACCACGCCGTTCTCGAGTCTGGCGCCGACCTTGTCGCCCTCGCGATTGAGGGGCGCGAGCCCATTGCCGGCCAGCTTGCCGGCCTCCTCGAGCACGGCGTCGATCGTGTCGTCCGTCGCGTGCTCGTAACCCGGCAGGGCGGCGACGCCGGACAGGCCGGCCACTTCGCGCAGGGCGAAACGCATGTCGGCGAGCGGGGCAGTGTAAGTCATGTGAATTCCTCCGTTCCGCAATATGCCGCGCTCGGTCGCTTTTGGCGACCGGCTCGGCTATTTTGGAGGCCACATGACAAACACAGTCCTGCTGTCGATCGACGGCCCCATCGCCACCATCACGCTGAATGACCCGGCGAAGCACAATCGCCTCAACCCCGAGGGGCTGAAGCTGCTGCGTGAGGCGGTGGAAAAGGTCGACGCCGATCCCGCTATCCGCACCACCGTGATCACCGGCGCCGGCGACAAGACCTTCTGCTCCGGCTACGACCTCGGGTCGATCCCGGCCGGCGAGCGCAAGGACGAGGGCGGCGACAACACCTTCGAAGTCGTCATGGACCGCATCGAGGCGATGCGCATGCCGACCCTGTGCGCCCTGAACGGCGGCGTCTATGGCGGCGCCACCGACCTGGCGCTGGCCTGCGACTTCCGCCTCGGCGTCAAGGGCATGCGCTTCTTCATGCCGGCGGCGCGCTTCGGTCTCCATTACTATCCGAGCGGGCTACGCCGCTACACGCAGAAGGTGAGCCCGAGCTTCGCCAAGCGTGCCTTCCTGCTCTCGGAAGACTTCCACGACACCGAGCTCCTGGCGGTCGGCTATCTCGACTGGCTGGTCGAGCGCGCGGAATTCAAGGACAAGGTCGCCGAGAAGGCCGCGCGGCTGGCGGGCCTCGCACCGCTGTCGATGTCCGGCATGAAACGCGCCATCGAACAGTTCGCCCAGGCAGCGCCCGACATGCCCTCGATCCGCCAGACCCAGCGGGCCTGCGCCAACTCTGACGATCTCAAGGAAGGGCTGACCGCGCTCGGCGAACGTCGGACCCCGACCTTCAAGGGTCGTTGAAGCCGGCGCCGGCACCTGATCGTGCCGGTTGTCCCAAGATTGCCGCTATTCAATGCAGGATGCCGGCAGTATCTGAGGCCGTGCCGAAAGCCGCCTGGCGAGGTATCTTGCCGCCGGACGGCCAATCGAGACATGGCCGCTGAATCGAAGAGACCATGCAACGCCGCCTAGCCGCCATCGTCCATGCCGACCTCGCCGGGTTCACCCGGATGATGGAAGGCGCCGAGACACGCACGTTCCGCCATCTCAAGTCGGCCCAGATCGAAGTCTGGCGGCCGGCCATCGACGCCGGGCGCGGCCGGCTGGTCGGTACGGCCGGCGACGCCATGCTGGCGGAGTTCGGCTCGGCCGTCTCGGCGGTGGCGGCGGCCATCGACATCCAGGAGCGGATGGCGCAGTTCAACGACTTACTCAGCGAGGAGCAGCGCATGCTGTTCCGCGTCGGCGTGCATCTCGGCGAAGTCATCATCGACGACGAGGACCAGAACATCTTCGGCGACGGCGTCAATCTGGCCGCCCGCATCCAGACGCTGGCCGAGCCCGGCGGCATCGCGGTCTCGCGCGCCGTCCGCGATCTCGTCGAGCTGCGCACCGAGTACGCCTTCCATGACGGCGGCGAGCATCAGCTGAAGAACGTCAGCCGCTCGGTGCAGGTTTTCCATGTACGTCGGGCGAAGCTCGTGTCCCCCGGGACCACGACGCGCATGGTGCCGCAGATCACCCTGCGCTTCGAGGGGCCGGACTCGGCCGGCCGCAAGCACGCGTTCGAAGTGTCGATGGAGAAGCTGGTCGGTCAGTCGCAAGGCATGTGCATCGGTCGCGCGGCCGATCAGTGCGAACTGGTCGTGCCGCATCCGACCGTGTCGCGCCGGCATGCCA
>JBILYJ010000136.1:0-10936 GCA_044377795.1 Reyranella sp.
ACATCTCCTCCTTCGAGGTCGAAGCCGAATTGATGGCCCATCCCGCGGTGCGTGAGGCCGCCGCCATCGCCGTGCCGTCGGAGCATGGGGAGGACGAGGTACTTGCCGTGTTGGCCCCGGTCGCAGGTAAGGCGATCGATCCTGCCGAGGTCCTTGAATTCCTGCTGCCGCGGATGGCGCACTTCATGGTGCCGCGCTACGTGCGGGTGCTGCCGGAGCTGCCCAAGACACCGACGCAGAAGGTGCAGAAAAACCTGCTGCGCGCCGACGGCGTCACGCCCGATACCTGGGATCGCGAAGCCGCCGGCATTCGCGTGCGCCGCGAGCGCCTCACCAAGATGTCTTCCTAGGAGCCACCATGTCAGGCGATCCCACGATGCGCGACCTGCTCGACAGGGTGGAGGCGGTCCGGGCCTCGACCGACGATCCGGCCCGCCAGCCCGCGATGGAGAAGCTCGCCCGGCACGGGCGGTTGAGCGCCCGCGAGCGCATCGCGCGGCTGGTCGACGCCGGATCCTTCAGCGAGATGGGTGGGTTTGTTGCGGCCGAGGAGGATGGCATCGGTGCCGACAGGTTTCCTGTGCGCACGGCGTCGCCCGCCGACGGCGTCGTCGCCGGGACGGCGCAGGTCGATGGCCGGCCAGTCGTCGTCTTCTCGCAGGACTTCTCCGTGCACGGCGGCAGCATCGGCAAGCTGGGCAGCGCCAAGGTCCAGCGTGCGCTGCAGGTCTCGATTACGCGCGGCCTGCCGCTGGTGATGATCCTCGATGGCGGCGGGCACCGCATCCAGGACGGACAGGATGCTCGCCACTTCGCGAACGCCAACGGGACCTTCCACAATTTTGCGCGGGCCTCGGGCTGGGTGCCCATGGTGGCGCTGATGCTGGGAGCGGGCTTCGCCGGCCCCACCAACTATGCCGGCATGGCCGACTGCGTGATCATGGTGCGCGGTCTCTCGACGATGGGCATCGCAGGCCCGGCCCTGGTCAAGGCGGCGACCGGCGAGGACATCGATGCGATGGAACTGGGCGGCGCCGACGTGCAGGTCGATCGCCAGGGCATCGCCGATCTCGGCGTGGACAGCGAAGACGAAGCCATCGCGGCGGCGAAGCGCTTTCTGTCCTTCCTGCCGAGCAATGCACGGGCGCCGCAGCAGATCGTATCGGAGCCGCGCCCGCTCGGTCGGATTGCCGATTCGATCCTGGACATGGTGCCGGTCTCGACGCGGAAGGCCTACGACGTCCGCAAGGTGCTGCGCGAGATCGCCGATCGCGGCACGCTGTTCGAGTTGAAGCCGACATTCGCGGGCAACATGGTGACGGGCTTCGCCAGGCTGGGCGGCCGACCCGTCGGCTTCCTCGCCAACCAGCCGCTGCGGCTGGGCGGCATGATCAACAGCGATGCCTGCGACAAGGCGGCCCATTTCATCGCGCTGTGCGATGCCTTCGGCCTGCCGATCGTTTCCTTCATCGACGTGCCGGGCTTCTCGATCGGCTCGAGCGCCGAGCGCACCAGCCTCGGCCGGCGCAGCGCCAAGCTGGTGTTCGAATGGGGGCACGCCACCGTGCCGCGCGTCTCCATCGTCCTGCGCAAGGGCTACGGCCTCGGCTATTTCGCGATGTGCGGCGGCCGCAGTTTCTCCGCGGATGCCGCGCTGGCCTGGCCCTCGGCGGAGATCTGCGCCATGTCGATCGAGGGCGCGATCGACGTGGCTTTCCGCAAGGACTACGAGGCCGCGCCCGACCCGGCTGCGCGGCGGGCTGAGATGATCGACCAGACGCGGGCGCGCATCGGCGCGCTGCGCGCCGCCGAGGGGTTCGGCATCGACGACATCATCGATCCGCGCGACACGCGCCGCCGGCTTGCCGAGGTTCTCGACTCCGCGCAGCCGCGCCGGCCCGCCGACCATCCGCCGAAATTCCGCTCGATCGCGCCGATCTGACGACAGACGACCTGCCTTATGCAGCACCGAAGAAACAACAACGGAGGAAGACCATGCGTAGAAGACTGCTCGGTTTGGCACTGCCAACGTTCGGAGTGGCGCTCATCGCCCTGACGCTCAACACGGCCACGGCGCAACAGCCGGTCCGCATGCTCTATGGTTTTGCCGCCGGCGGCTCCGGCGACCTGGCGGCGCGGCTGCTGGCCGACGTGGCGTCGAAGGAGCTGGGGCAGCGCGTGGTGGTCGAGAACCGCACCGGCGCCAACGGCATGATCGCCGCGGAGGCGGCGGCACGCGGTCCGACGGATGGCAGCAACGTCCTTTTCTGCACCACGGGCAACATGACCATCGTGACCGAGCTGCCCGGCGCGCAGCTTCCGATCAATCCGGCCACGGATCTGATCGGCATTGGGCAGCTCCTTCGGTCGACGTTCGGGCTCGTCGTCAGCAAGGACAGCCCCTACCGCACGATCCAGGATCTGATCGCCGATGCCCGCGCCAATCCTGGCAAGGTAAGCTACGCCACGCCCGGTATCGGATCGGTTCAGCACCTGTCGACCGAACTCCTGGGTCAGAAGATCGGGGCCCAGATGGTGCACGTGCCGTACAGAGGCTCGCAGGCGGCCCTGCAGGATCTGCTCGCCAACCGGACGAGCTTCTCCATCACGAATCTGGGCGATGTGATCAGCCACATCCGGTCCGGTTCGCTGCGCCTGCTGGCGCTCGGCGACCCGCTCGGCAAGCGCTTCTTTCCCGAGGCGCCGATGATCGCCGAGGTGGTGCCCGGCTTCGAGACCTATGCCTGGTTCGGCCTATGCGGCCCCACGGGCATGCCGGACGCGGTCGTCAAGCGTTGGGAAAAGGCCATCAAGGCCGCCGTCGACGATCCCACGGTCAGCCAGAAGCTGCTCGACAACGGCATGGTGCCGGCATTCGCCGATTCGGCGGCGCTGAAGAAGACCATGGAAGAGAACCGGCGCAACTATCGCGAGGTCATCCGCGCCGCGAACATCAAGGCGGAGTGATGGCCGGCGAGGAAAAGCCGGACCTGCCACGCGTCACTGTCGAGCAGGTGCGGCAGGCGCGGGCGGCCCTCGAGGACGCCGCGCGGCCGGATGCCGTCGCGCGGCAGAAGAAGCGGGGGAGATGGACCGCGCGCGAGGGTATCGCGGCGCTCACCGATGCCGGCTCGTTCGTCGAGTACGGTGGCCTGGTACGGCCGGCTCTCGCCGACATGCAGGGGGCTGCCGACGGGCTGGTGATGGGCACGGCGCGGGTCGAGGGCCGCGCCGTCGATATCGTGTTCTACGACTACAGCGTTTATGCCGGTACGCAGAGCGCCAACAACCACGCCAAGATCAGCCGGATGTTCGGGCACGCCCTGCAGAACCGGCTGCCCGTGATCTGCTGGCTGGACGGCGGCGGAGCGAGGCCGCACGACATGAAGGTCGAGGGCCGCGGGGCGTCGCACACCTTCGTGCTGTTCGCGCGCCTCTCCGGGCTCGTGCCGACGATCGCGATCGTGCCCGGCCGCGCGTTTGCGGGGCATGCCAACCTGGCCGGCATGTCGGACCTGCTGATCGCGACACGCGACAGCGCGATGGGCATGGCGGGACCGCCGCTCGTCGAGGCGGCGCTCGGCCTCAAGCTGAAGCCGGAGGAAATCGGCCCGCCGGAGGTTCACTATGCCGCGGGCGCGATCGACGTGTTGGTCGACGGCGAGGCCGAGGCGGTCGAGGCTGCCAAACGATATCTCTCTTATTTCGGTCCGCCTCTGCCGCCCGGCGAGGCGCCAGGTCCGGCGGCCTTGCGCACCCTCGTGCCGGACAATCCACGCCGGGCCTACGACGTGCGCAGGGTCATCCGCGGCATCGCCGATATCGACAGCGTGATGGAGCTGCGCGGAGGATACGGTCGGGCGATGGTGACGGCCCTGGCGCGGCTCGGCGGCAGGCCGGTCGGCGTGATCGCCAACCAGCCGATGTTCCTCGCCGGCGCGATGGACGGGCCGGCCTGCGAGAAGGCCGCGCGCTTCGTCCAGCTCTGCGACGCCTTCGACCTGCCGTTGCTCGTTCTCTGCGACACGCCCGGCCTGATGGTGGGACCGGACATCGAGAAGACGGGCCTCGTCCGGCGCAGCGCCCGGCTGCTGGCGGCACTGGCCAATTCCACCATGCCGATCATGACGGTCGTGCTCCGAAAGGCCTATGGGCTGGGCTACTACATCATGGGCTCGCGCCCGCTCGATCCCGCGATCCTGCTCGCCTGGCCGACCGCCGAGTTCGGCGGCATGGGCCTGGAAGGCGCGGCGAGCATCATTTACCGCCGCGAACTCGAAGGGATCGAGGAGGCCGGGGACCGCACAGCACGGCATCGCGAACGCACCGACGAGCTCAAGCGCTACAACACCGCCCTCGAGGTGGCCGGCCGCTTCGGCTACGACGACGTGATCGATCCGGCCGATACGCGTCCCATCCTCCTGAACACGCTGGCGACGCTGCCGCCGCCACCGCCGCGGAGCGAGCGCAAGAGAACGATCGAGCCTTATTGAGCGCGGCGCCTCGGGTCAGGTCTTGCGGGCGCCCGGTGCGGTGTCGCGAAGGTAGGTGAGGGCGGCCTGGGCGCCACCGGCCTTGTGCGGTACCTTGGCGAGGCCCAGCGCCATCTCGACGCCCGACAGCGTGCCCATCAGCATCAGGTCGTTGAAGTCGCCGAGATGGCCGATGCGGAACACCTTGCCCGCGACCTTGGTGAGGCCCTGGCCCAGCGACATGTTGAAGTTCTCCAGCGCGACCTTGCGGAAGGCGTCGGCGTCGTGGCCCTCGGGCATGACGATCGCCGTCAGCGAACCCGAATAGGCCTTGGGGGCGCTGCACAGGATCTCCAGACCCCAGGCGGTGACGGCGGTGCGCGTCGCCTCGGCATGGCGGGTGTGGCGGGCGAACACCGCGTCGAGACCTTCCTCGAGCAGCATGTCGCAGGCCTCGTTGAGGCCGTAGAGCAGGTTGGTGGCGGGCGTGTAGGGGAACCAGCCGTTGGCGTTGGCCACCAGCATCTCGTCCCAGGCCCAGAACGCCTTCACCATCTTCGACGCCTTGGACGCCTCGATGGCCTTCTCGCTCAGCGCGTTGAACGACAGACCGGGCGGCAGCATCAGCCCCTTCTGGGAGCCGGCCACCGTGACGTCGACACCCCACGCATCGTGGCGATAGTCGATCGAGCCCAGCGATGAGATCGTGTCGACCAGCAGCAGGGCAGGGTGTTTGGCGGCGTCGATGGCCTGCCGGACGGCCGAAATATCACTGACCACGCCCGTCGAGGTCTCGTTGTGGACGATACAGACCGCCTTGATGGCGTGGCCCGTGTCTTCCTTCAGGCGCTTCTCGATCGCCGCCGGATCGGCCGGCTTGCGCCAGTCGCCGCCCATGAATTCCGATTTGATTCCAAGTTTGTCTGCCATCTTTTTCCAAAGCGAGGCGAAGTGGCCGGTCTCCCACATCAGCACCAGGTCGCCGGGCGACAGGGTGTTCACGAGGGCCGCCTCCCAGGCTCCGGTCCCGGATGCGGGAAAGACGATAACCGGTTGTTTTGTCTGGAAAACCTGGCGAACGGAGCGAAGGACTTTCTTGGCCAGTGCGTTGAATTCCGGGCCGCGGTGATCGATCGTCGGATAATCCATCGCGCGAAGAACACGGTCCGGAACGTTGGTCGGACCGGGAATTTGCAGGAAATGGCGACCGGCGGGGTGGGAGTTCAGGCGCATCTGGAGGTTCCTCTAGGTTTAGACTTGCATTTTGTATACAATATGCCAGAGTGAGTCCAGAGATGGATGGTTCGGTTTTCCCGATTGCCCGTTCGACGCTGCCCGAGGCCGCGGCGGAACGGTTGCGCGCCCTCATCATCGAGGGTGACCTGCCGCCGGGCGCCAAGCTGAACGAACGCGAACTCAGCCAGCGGCTGGGCGTGTCGCGGACGCCGTTGCGCGAGGCCTTCCGCATGCTGGCGGCCGACGGCCTGCTGGTGCAGCTGCCCAACCGGGGTGCCCAGGTGGTGGCCCTGTCGCCGGCCGACGTGCGCGGCGCCTTCGAGGTGATGGGGGCGCTGGAAGGGCTGGCAGGCGAACTGGCCGTGGCCCGGGTCACGGACGCCGACATCGCCGATCTGAGGGCGCTTCAGGGAGACATGGAGGCGGCCCATGCCGGTCGGGACCTGCCGACGTATTACAGGATCAATCGCCTGATCCATGACCGGCTGAATGCCCTCGCAGGCAACGCGGTGCTCGAGCAGACCTACCGCACGCTCAACGCAAGACTGCATGCTCTCAGGTTTCGTTCAAATCTCAACCCGGCCAAGTGGGACCTGGCGGTTGCCGAACATCGCGCGATGATCGAGGCGCTTGCGGCGCGGGATGGCGCTGCGCTACGTGACCTGCTCGTGGGGCACCTGCGTGCCAAGCAGCAGGCTGTGCTCGATTCCATGAAAAACAGGGACGACAAGAACCTTCAGGGAGGAAAAGTGCCATGACGACGATGTCCAAGACTTCGCGCCGCCGCGCCCTCAAGCTCGGCCTCGCCGCCACCCTGGCCGCTCCGGCCGTGGCCCGCGCCCAGCAGGGCTGGCCGTCCGGTCCGATCACCTGGGTCAACCCGTTCCCGGCCGGCGGCGGCACCGACGTCTTCGCCCGTCCGCTGGCGGCGCAGGTCGGCGAGCAGCTCGGCGTGCAGATCCTGATCGACAACAAGGGCGGCGCAGGCGGCACCGTCGGCGCCTCGCAGGCGGCAAAGATGAAGCCCGATGGGCAGACCTTCTTCGTGGGGGCGATCCATCACACGATCGCGCCCTCGGTCTACAAGAACCTCGACTACGATCTCGAGAAGAACTTCGAGCCGATCACCATGATCGCGCTGGTGCCGCAGGTCATCTCGATCAACCCGAACAAGATTCCGGTAAAGACCGCGCAGGAATTCATCGCCTATGTGAAGGCCAACCCGAACAAGGTGAATTACGCGTCGCCCGGCACCGGCACCGCCCACCACCTCGCCGGAGAGCTGTTCAAGCTCGAGACCAAGACCGAGATTGTCCACGTGCCCTATCGCGGCGCCGGTCCGGCGATGCAGGACCTGCTGGCCGGCAACGCCGACATGATGTTCGACGGCATGGGCACCTCGGCGCAGCAGATCAAGGCGGGCAAGCTGCGCGGCCTCGCGGTGGCGACCACCCAGCGCCTGCCGGAGTTCCCCGACATGCCGACCGCCGCCGAGATCGGCATTCCGGCGTGGATCGTCTCGACCTGGTACGGCGTGTGGGCGATCAAGGGCACGCCGAAGCCGATCGTCGAGCGCATGTATGCCGAGATCGTCAAGGCGCTCGCGGCGCCCAAGCTCCAGGCCATCTGGAAGGACCAGCTTGCCCAGGCTGGCGGCGAGTCGCCGGCCGAATTCGCCAAGCGCATCCGCGCGGAGATCGAGAAGTGGCAGAAGGTCGTCGCGACGGCCGGGATCAAGCTCGACTGAACATGCCGGGTCTCCGATGAACCCGCTTTCAATCACGACGCCCTCTCTGCCTGCGTATGACGCGGGCAGAGAGGGCGCTATGGGGTGTCGTCGGACATGAGCAAGCTCGAACAGAATCTGCGGCGCAGCCTCAAGGGGGAGGTCCTGTTCGATAGGGCCTCACGCGGGCGCTATTCGACCGACGCCTCGATCTACCAGATCGAGCCGGTGGGTGTCGTCGTGCCGCGAGACGAGGCGGATCTGGCACTGGCCGTCGACGTGGCGCGCGATGCCAAGGCGGCGATCCTGCCGCGCGGCGCCGGCACCTCGCAGTGCGGCCAGACGGTGGGCGAGGCACTGGTCATCGACTGTTCGAAGTATCTGCGCGAGGTGGTCGGCTTCGACAAGGCCAAGCGGCAGGTCACGGTCCAGCCCGGCATCGTGCTCGACC
This sequence comes from Reyranella sp., assembly GCA_044377795.1. Lineage (GTDB taxonomy): Bacteria > Pseudomonadota > Alphaproteobacteria > Reyranellales > Reyranellaceae > Reyranella. Next base: position 7,886 of record JBILYJ010000136.1, read on the forward strand.
ATCTCAACGCGTGGCTGAAGCCGCACGGGCTCTGGTATCCGGTCGACGTCTCGACCTCGGCGCAATGCACGCTGGGTGGCATGGCCGGCAACAATTCCTGCGGCTCCCGGTCGATCCGCTACGGCAACATGGTCCACAACGTGGCCTCGATCGACGCGCTGCTGGCCAACGGCCAACGCGCCCGCTTCGGTTCGACGCGACCGGAGGACATGCCCGCCGGCGTGCGCGCCATCGCCGACAAGGTGGCGCAGCTGGCTTTCGCCGAACGCGCCGAGATCGAGCGCATGTATCCGCACGTGCTGCGCCGGGTCGGTGGCTACAACCTCGACATCTTCTTCCCGCAGTCGGAGCGGCCCTACACGACCGACAATTCGGTGAACCTCGCGCATCTGCTGGTGGGCAGCGAAGGCACGCTCGCGGTGACGGAGCGCCTCACGCTCAACCTCGCGCCGCTGCCCAAGCACAAGACGCTGGGCGTCGTGAACTTCCCGAGCTTCTACAAGGCGATGGACAGCGCCCAGCACATCGTGAAGCTGAAGCCGGCCGCCGTAGAGCTGGTCGACCGCACGATGATCGAGCTGGCGCGCGCCAATCCCGCCTTCCGGCCGGTGATCGAGCGGGCGCTGATCGGCAAGCCCGAGGCCATCCTGCTGGTCGAATTCGCGGGCGAGGAGCGCGAAGGCCAGCTGCGCGACCTGGCGCGCCTCGTCGAACTGATGGCCGATCTCGGCATGCCGGGCAGCGTCGTGGAGATGCCGGAGCCGAAGCCGCAGTCGGAGCTGTGGGAAGTCCGCAAGGCCGGCCTCAATATCATGATGTCGATGAAGGGCGACGGTAAGCCGGTCTCCTTCATCGAGGACTGCGCCGTTCCGCTCGAACACCTCGCCGACTACACGCAGCGCCTGACCGACGTGTTCGGCAAGCACGGCACGAGGGGCACCTGGTACGCCCATGCCTCGGTGGGCACGCTGCACGTGCGCCCGATCCTCGACATGCGCCGCGATGGCGCCGAAAAGATGCGGGCGATCGCCGAGGAGGCCTCGGCGCTGGTGCGCGAGTACAAGGGTGCCTTCTCGGGCGAGCATGGCGACGGGCTGGTGCGCTCGGAATGGGTGGCCTGGCAGTTCGGGCCGCGGCTCAACAAGGCGTTCGAGACGGTCAAGGACCTGTTCGATCCCGAGAACATCCTGAACCCCGGCAAGATCGTGCGGCCCTCGCGCATGGACGACCGCTCGCTGTTCCGCTTCAAGCCGGGATACGAATCGATCAAGTACGAGCCGGTGCTCGACTGGTCGGCCTGGAATGTCCAGACCGATCCGGTCACCGAGGTCTCGACCGCGCCCGGTACCGGCGGCGATCTGGCCGGCGGCTTCGCGAAGGCCGCGGAGATGTGCAACAACAACGGCCATTGCCGGAAGTTCGATGCCGGCACGATGTGCCCGTCCTTCCGCGTGACGCGCGACGAGAAGCACCTGACGCGCGGCCGGGCCAACACGCTGCGCCTGGCGCTGTCCGGCCAGCTCGGTTCCGAGGGCTTGCGCTCCGACGCGGTGGCGGCGGCGATGGATCTCTGCGTGAGCTGCAAGGGCTGCAAGCGCGACTGCCCGACCGGCGTCGACATGGCGCGCATGAAGATCGAGGTGAAGTCGGCGCGTCGCATGGCCAAGGGCCTGAGCTGGCGCGACCGGCTGGTCGGCGCCACGCCGTCGATGGCGCCGTATGCCCGCCGCATGCCCTGGTTGTTCAACGCGGCGTGGTTCGTGCAGTCCTATCTCGGCTTCGCCAAGCAGCGGCGCCTGCCGCAGTGGCGCGGCGACACGTTCCTGTCGACCACCGAGGTCGACGATAACGACGCCACCGTGGTGATCTTCGCCGACACCTTCTCGAACAATTTCGAGCCCGAGATCCTGCACGCCGCCCGCCGGGTGCTGGCCGCCGCCGGCCATCGCGTGGCCGTCGCCTGGCCGACCCTCGGCGCGCCGGCCCTGTGCTGTGGGCGCACCTATCTGGCGACCGGCCAGGTCGAGCGGGCGAGGGGAGAGGCGTTGCGCACGCTGAATGCGCTGCGGCCCTTCGCGCAGAAGGGCGTGCCGATCATCGGCCTCGAACCGTCCTGCCTGTTCACCCTACGCGACGAATTCCTGGCGCTCGGCCTTGGCGAGGATGCCGAGCTTGTCGCCGCCCATGCCATGCTGTTCGAAGAGTTCCTGGCACGCGAGAAGAAGGCGGGACGCCTCGAACTGGCGCTCCAGCCGCTGGCGGAGAAGACGGCGCTGCTGCACGGCCACTGCCACCAGAAGGCCTTCGGCGCGATGAGCGCGGTGCAGGAAGTGCTCGCGCTCGTGCCCGATCTCGCGGTGACGCCCATCGAGTCGAGCTGCTGCGGCATGGCCGGCAGCTTCGGCTACGAGGCCGAGCACTACGAGACCTCGATCGCCATGGCCGAGCTCTCGCTGCTGCCGGCGGTACGCAAGGCCGATGCCGACACGCTGGTCGTGGCCGACGGCACCTCGTGCCGGCACCAGATCGCCGACGGGTCCGACCGACAGGCGATACACGTGGCGCAGGTGCTGGAGCGCGCCCTGGCCGCCTGATCCAATTGCGGCGCGGGCGGCCCTGTGGCACGGTCCGCGGCCTATGAAAAATCCAAGAAATCCCTATTCCAGCGCCGAAATCGACCGTGCCAGCCATGAGCGCGAGAACGATGAACGGATGATCGAGCTGGCCTCCTCGGGGGCCGCCCGCTTCGTGCCGATCGACACCGAGAAGAACCTGGTGAAGACCGGCGGCAATCCCGAGGCCGTGTTCCTTCAGGGCATGATGGGCCGCGCGATCGCCAATTCGAGCGACGTCCAGATCTTCCTGGGCTACGTCGAGGGCACGCCTTACTTCGCCGTCGACGTCACCGGCAAGGACGTGCCGCTCAAGGACCTGGGCGATTTCGTGGACCTCCGCCAGGTCGGCCCCCTGCTGTTCGCGCGCGAAGGGTCGATCCTCGCCTATGCGCGCGGCATGACCTACTGGCACCGCCGCCATCGCTATTGCGGCGTC
>JBILYJ010000641.1:0-2824 GCA_044377795.1 Reyranella sp.
AGCCGATACACTCGCAGCCGATCGATCCGCCGACCCTCGCCATGACCTTCATGGTGAACGACTCGCCGCTCGCCGGCACCGAAGGCGACAAGGTCACGACCCGCATGATCCGCGCGCGCCTGATGCGTGAGGCCGAGGGCAACGTCGCGATCCGCGTCACCGACACCGAGAACGCCGATTCCTACGAAGTCGCCGGTCGCGGCGAGCTGCAGCTCGGCGTGCTGATCGAGACGATGCGCCGCGAGGGCTTCGAACTCGCCGTCGGCCGTCCGCGCGTGCTGTTCCAGACGGATCCGGTCACCGGCCAGCGCCAGGAGCCGATCGAGGAAGTCGTGATCGACGTCGACGACGCCTATACCGGCGCGGTTGTCGAGCAGATCTCGCTGCGCAAGGGCGAGCTGCAGGACATGCGGCCGTCGGGCGCCGGCAAGACACGCCTCGTGTTCTACGCACCGTCGCGCGGCCTGATCGGCTATCACGGCGAGTTCCTGACCGATACGCGCGGCACCGGCGTGATGAACCGCCTGTTCCACGAGTACGGCGCCTATCGTGGGCCGATCGCCGGCCGCCGCAACGGTGCGCTGATCGCCAACGCCCCGGGCAACGCGGTGATGTACGCGATGTGGAATCTCGAGGATCGCGGCCCGATGTTCATCGAGCCCGGCGTGCCCGTCTACATGGGCATGGTGATCGGCGAGCACAGCCGCGGCAACGACCTCGAAGTGAACGTCCTCAAGGGCAAGCAGCTCACCAACATCCGCGCCGCCGGCAAGGACGAGGCGGTTCGCCTCACGCCGCCGCGCAAGATGTCGCTCGAGCAGGCCATCGCCTATATTGAGGAAGACGAACTGGTCGAGATCACCCCGAAATCGATCCGGCTGCGCAAGCGTTTCCTCAATGCCGAGGACCGCAAGCGCGCCAAGAAGCAGGCCGCTACGGCGGCGGAGTAAAGACTAAGACATGAGCGGCAGGAACGTGGATTTCGGCGATCGCCTTGCGACCGCCGCGGCGGCCAAGCAGGCCTTGCTCGAGAAGGCCAAGGCCAAGGCCAACGATCCGGAACTGATCAAGAAGCAGGCCGAGCGCGCCGCCGTCGCGGCCGCCCGTGAGGCTCGCGAGGCCGAGCGCCGGGAAGCCAAGCGGCTGGAAGACGAGCGCATCGCCGCCGAACTGGCGGCGGCGAAGGAAGCAGCGGACGCGGCAGCTGCAATAGTGGCCGCAGAGGCTGCAGCCGCGGCCGCAGAAGCCGCTGCGGCGGCCGAAGCTGCGGAGGCCGAGCGGGCCGCCCGGCGGGCTGCTGCCAAGCCGGTGCTGACGGAGGCCGAGCAGAAGGCCGCCCGCGACGCCCGCTACGCCGCCCGCAAGGCGCGCAAGGGCAAGCGATAGAGTGCCTGCCGGCGGAGTGCCTTAGAGCGCTCCGCCCGTAAGCGACGCGCGCTGGCTGATCTCGATGTGGTTGCCGTCGGGATCGCAGACGAACGCATAACGCACCGTCTCGCCCAGCACGCGCGGCTCGCCGCCCGAGGCGCCGCCGCGCTCCAGGATGCCGGCATATTCGGCCAGGCAATCCCACACCTGCACCGTCATGTAGCGATAGCCCGGCCCGCGCCACTGGCCGACCGCGCTCTCGACCTTGCCCTGCTCGGCGACCACGACCAGCGAGTCGCCGCAACGGTAGCGGCCTTCGCCCACGCGCTCGAACTGCATGGCGTGCGTCCAGAACCGGTCGTGCGCAGACGGGTCGTTGACCCTGAGCAGGATCGCGATCCCCTCGACGCCATTCCGGCCCTTCGGCACCAGGGTCACCTTGTTGCCGTCCGGATCGGCGAGCAGCTGCGGGGCCGCCAGCCCTTCGCGCGCGATTTCCAGGCCGACGATGCCCGAGGGCGGCACGTCGGGCAGGGCCCCGCGCGCATGGTTCATCTTCAGGATCGAGCCGTTCATGTGGTGGCGGTGCTGCTGCATGCCGCCCCCCAGCTTGCCCATATGGTCGTAGGGCAGGCCGACCGTCTGCTGCCAGAAGGCGAGCTGTTCGTCGCGCGTGGTGGAGAACAGGCCGACGTCGAGATGCTGCTTGGCGAGGTTCATGGGCGCTAGTGTAGCGCGGGACGGGAAACAAATCTTACAAAGCCCGCCACGACGAGGCTGCACAGCGGTCCTAGAAGGGGTCGGGGTGAAGGGACCGGCCGCTGGGGAGCCGCCGGTCGAAACGTGGGAAGGGCTTCGATGATTCGCGTCATCATCGGCACGGTCGCCGTGCTTGCCGGGTTCGCCGTCGTCGAACGCTCGGTCGATGCCAGAACCGGTCCTGTCGGATCGTGCACGCCAACCGAAGTTCATGCGCTGCCGCCCCCGGGAGACACCTTGGCGGTGAGGTCAGGGCCGACGATGAATTCGCCCGTGATCGGGGCGCTTCGCGGAAGCGCGTCCGTCCGCCTGTCCGGCGGGCAGGGCGGGTGGGCGCACATCGCGACCGCCGACGCTCCGCACCTCGATGGCTGGGTGACGGCGGACCAGCTCTGGGTCGAGGTCGAGGCGGGCCGTGCGCTCTACAGCCTGCCGGGGCCGATGAGCCGGAAACTCGGGACGTCCGACGGCGACACGGGCAGCTTCCGCGTGCTCGGTTGCCATGGCCCCTGGCTGCACCTCATCAATGCCCGCAGCGGCACCGTGTGGGTCGATAGCCGGCAGGGGCCATAATACCAAGCGACAGAACTCATGACAGTTCAGCCCATCGCCGGCTTGTGATGGATGCGATCCTTTGCGGTGTGGCGAGAAGGTCAGTCCAAGCCTTGCAGCAGGCATCGACGATGGCGTCGTAGGT
>JBILYJ010000642.1:0-2822 GCA_044377795.1 Reyranella sp.
CGCGCGGCTGGCAGAACAAGTACAGCCAGTTCAACATTGCAGGCGGGCCGATCGCCGCGGTGGCCCCGATCTTCCAGGAATGGCGCGCCGCCTGGGAAGCCAATCTCGACATCTCGGTCCAGCTTCACAACGTGAAGCGCCTGATCGGCATGGCCCATCGCGACTGCGGGGCGGCTGCCCTCGCCTATGGCGATCGGATCAAGACCGACCGTGCCTTCGAGACCGAGATGCTCGGCCAGGGGCTGCGCGCCTTCCGCGACCAGGCCAACAAGCGCCAGCCGCAGCTCATCGTCGAACTGGGTATCATGGACCTCAACGGCACCGTCGAGACGGTGGCCTAGCTCACGTCGCCGCGACCCTCGTGCCCGAGCAATCCCTCCCCTTCGCGATCGACAAGGACGCGGCGCTGGAACACCAGCTTGCCGCCCAGCGGGCGCGGCGCCCGGCCGATCCTCTTCTGTCCCTGGTCGTGCCGGTGTTCAACGAGGAGGAGACGATCGACCTCTTCCTCTCCACCGTGGTGCCCCTGCTCGAGCGCGACGGCGTCCGGTTCGAAATCGTCTTCGTGAACGACGGCTCGCTCGACGACACCTTCGCGCGCCTGTTCCATCGCTGCCGCGTCGACCAGCGTCTCCGCATCGTCAACCTGTCGCGCAACTTCGGCAAGGAGGCCGCCCTCACCGCCGGCATCGACCATGCACGCGGCGACATCCTGATCCCCATGGACATAGATCTGCAGGATCCGCCCGAGTTGATCGGCTCGTTTATCGCGCGCTGGCGCGAAGGCTACGACATCGTCTACGGCATCCGTGCCGCGCGCCACAGCGACACGCCGGCCAAGCGCGTCTCGGCGGGCTGGTTCTACCGGGTGTTCAACTCCATGTCGCCGGTGCGCATCCCGCCCAATGTCGGGGACTTCCGCCTGGTCGACCGTCGCGCGGTCGAGGTGCTGCGCCAGCTTCCCGAGCGCAACCGCTTCATGAAGGGGCTGTTCGCCTGGGTCGGCTTCAACTCGGTCGGCGTACCCTACGAGCGGCCCGAGCGCGTCGCCGGCACGAGCAAGTTCAATTTCTGGCGTCTGTGGAACTTCGCCATCGACGGCGTGGTGAGCTTCTCGACCGCTCCGCTGCGCGCCTGGTTCTATGTCGGCCTGGTGATTGCGATCGTGGCGGTGCTCTATGCGCTGTTCATCGTCACCCGCGTGTTGATCTTCGGCGTCGACACGCCGGGCTACGCCTCGCTGCTGATCGCGGTCCTGCTGATGGGCGCCATCCAACTCCTGTCGCTGGGCATCATCGGCGAATATCTCGGCCGTCTGTTCGTCGAGGTGAAGGCTCGCCCGATCTACGTCGTCGAGGGAGTCTATGAGGATGCCCCCCCGAAGCCGCCGGTGACGTGACCGCCGATGGACCTCAAGGAAGAAGACATCCTGGGCGCCGGCATCGGCAGCCACTGGTACTACCGCTCGAAGGCGGCTGCGCTGCGCCGCGCCGTCGGCTCGCTGGCCCCGAAGCGGCTGCTCGACATTGGCGCGGGCTCGGGCTTCTTCTCGCGCCATCTGCTCGAGCGAACCCCGGCCGAGAGCGCGCTCTGCGTCGACATCGGCTATGCCGCGGACCGCGACGACAACGTCGGCGGCAAACCGGTGCGCTATCGCCGCGACATCGGACCGACCGACTGCGACCTCGTGCTGATGATGGACGTGCTGGAGCATGTCGACGACGATCGCTGGCTGGTGCGCCACTATGCGGAGAAGGTGCCGAGCGGCGCACATTTCCTGGTGACGGTGCCCGCCTTCGAGTTCCTGTGGAGCGGCCACGACGTCTTCCTCGAGCACAAGCGCCGCTACCGCCTGCCCGGGATCGAGGCCGCGCTGCGCGATGCCGGCCTCGAAATCGTACGCGGCAGCTACTATTTCGGCTTCGTCTTCCCGCTCGCGGCGGCGGTGCGCCTCGCCGACCGCAACACGACGGAGCCCCGCAGCAGCCTGAAGAAACAGGGCGCCGTTACCAACGGAATCCTCACCGCAATCTGCGCCGCCGAACTCCCGCTGTTCCCCTGGAACCGCCTCGCCGGTCTTTCGTGCTTCGTGCTGGCGAGAAAGCCGTAGACCGATCGGTCGACAGGCTTCGTTCACCCCCCTCACCTAGCCTCTCCCCCTAACGGGGGAGAGGAATATGATTCTCAGACTCCTCTCCCCCGTTAGGGGGAGAGGCTGGGTGAGGGGGTCACGCACAGCCCTAATATCGGCACAGACATTGTTCTTCATGCTCACCATGAGCAGCGCGCGAGTAACGAAGGCACGCGAGTTTCGGCGGGATAGCACGAAACCCGAGAAGCTCTGCTGGGAACTGCTCCGCGATCGTCGTGTCTCAGGCATCAAATTTCGCCGGCAACATCCGATCGGTCCCTACTTCGCAGACTTCGCCTGCCTCTCGGCAAAGCTGGTCGTCGAGATCGATGGCGAGCATCACGCATTTCAGCAGGTGCGTGACGCGCGCCGTACCGCGTTCATGGAACGTGAGGGCTGGCGTGTCCTGCGGTTCTGGGCGGTCGAAGTTTTCGAAAGTCCCGAAGGTATCTAGATCGCAATCGAAGCCGCGTTGAAGGAGGTGTGACTCACCCCCTCACCTAACCTCTGCCCCTATCGGGGGAGAGGAATATGAGATCTAGGCCGCCACGTCCTTCGAGGCGATGCGCTTGCGCTTCGCGTTGATCTCGCGGAGCGTCACCATCATCTCCTCGGCGACGATGTCGCCCGGGATGCCGTCGCCCTCGGCTTCGAGTTCCTTCATGTCGACCCAGACGCCGTAGAGCGGCGC
>JBILYJ010000643.1:0-2807 GCA_044377795.1 Reyranella sp.
ACGTGCAACGGAAAGACCCTAGATGGTCATCGTCGGGCTGACTGGTTCGATCGGCATGGGCAAGTCGACCGCGGCGAAGATGCTGCGGGAGATGGGTGTGCCCGTGTACGACGCCGATGCCGCCGTTCACGCCCTGCAGGCGCCGGGCGGCGCGGCGCTGCCCGGCATCGAGGCGGCGTTTCCCGGCGTCGTGAAGGCGGGCGTGCTCGACCGTCAGGCGCTGGGCGCCCGCGTCTTCGGCAACAAGGAAGCGCTGCGTCGGCTCGAGGCGATCGTCCATCCGCTGGTCGGCCACAAGCAGCGCGCCTTCCTGCGCCGGGCCGCCCTGGCGGGCGAGAAGCTGGTCGTGCTCGACATCCCGCTGTTGTTCGAGGGGATGGGCGAGCGCCGCGTCGATGCGACCCTGGTCGTGAGCGCCCCGGCGTTCCTGCAGCGCCGCCGCGTCCTGGCACGGCCCGGCATGACGGCGGAAAAGTTCGAGGGCATCCTGCGCCAGCAGGTGCCGGACGCGCTGAAGCGGCGCAAGGCCGGCATCGTGATCCCGACCGGCATGGGACTGGCACCGACCCGCGCGGCGCTTGGCAGGGCGGTTGCCGAATTGCGCGGCCTGCAGGGGCAGTTCTGGCCGCCCAATCCCTGGCGGGAGAAATTCACAGCCCGGCTCGCGCGCGCGCGTCGCAAGTAGGCGCGCATCGGGCTACAAGATCGGGATGCGTGAAGTCGTCCTCGATACCGAGACCACGGGCCTCGATCCTCTCGCCGGCCATCGCGTGGTCGAGATCGGCTGCATCGAGCTGGTCAACCTGGTGGCCACCGGCCGCTCGCTGCAGCTCTACCTCAATCCCGAGATGCCGATGCCGGCCGGCGCACAGGAAGTGCACGGCCTCACCGACGAATTCCTGGCCGACAAGCCGCTGTTCGCCGACAAGGCCGACGAACTGCTGGAGTTCCTGGGCGAAGCCCAGCTCGTGATCCACAACGCGCAGTTCGACCTGGGCTTCCTCAACGCCGAGCTTTCCCGTGCCGGCAAGGCCAGGATCGCGAACGACTATGTCGACACCGTCTCGCTGTCGCGGCGCAAGTTTCCCGGCCAGCGCGCCAGCCTCGATGCCCTGTGCGACCGCTTCGGCATCGACAACACCAAGCGCACCAAGCACGGGGCGCTGCTCGATTCGGAGCTGCTGGCGGAAGTCTATCTGGAGCTGAGCGGCGGCCGGCAGCGCGATCTCGGCCTGGCCCCGGAGATGGCGGCGGCGGGCCTTGAAGGCCTCGTCGACCAGGGCCGGCCCATCCGGCCGGCCCGTCCGCACGCGGCAAGCCCTGCCGAGCTTGCCGCACATGCGGAATTTCTGAAGAAGATCAGCGATCCGCTCTGGCTGAAGGCCGACGCGGCCTAGCTCAGGCGTGGCCGACCGGGCCGGCGGGGACGCCGGGCATCTGGCCGCCATTGGCCTCGAGCTGCTGGCGGAAGAGGGCCACGAAATCGACCGGCGCGATGTTGAGCGGCGGGAAGCCGGCCTCGCGCGTGGCGTTTGCGACGATGGCGCGGGCGAACGGGAACAGCAGGCGCGGCGTCTCGATGAACAGCATCGGGCCGAACGCCTCCTGCGGCAGGTCGCCCAGGGTCACGGTGCCGGCATAGACCAGCTCGAGCATGAACAGAGGCTCCTTCTCCGGCGTATGCGCGGAGGCCTCGATCGTGAGCGACACTTCGAAGGTCTTGGTGTCGAACTGGCGGTTGGCCACCTGTACGTTCAGGGTGAGCTGCGGCTGCGTCTGCTCGATCAGGCTCTGGGGCGCACGCGGATTCTCGAAGCTGAGATCCTTGATGTACTGGCCGTGCAGGGTGAGCGGCGCGGCGGGGCCTGGCTGGGCGGTCTGGCCGGAGGGCGGGGCGGACGGCGGAGGGGTGGTCGTCATGGCGCTCTTTCCAATCGTCTTGGACAAACGTTTTGCTGCGGCGCGGCGGTACCATGCAGGGCTGCACTGCACAAGCTACGGGCAGGATCGGGCGCCCGGCAATTGCCAAAACAGGGGGCAGCGGTGACAATCAACTTCCCGCTATTTGCACGCTCCGGCAGCCCATGAATCGCTCGTCTTCGCGCCCCCTGATCGGTGTTTCCGCGTGTCTCAAGGAAAACGGTCGAGGCGGCTGGCACCACACGGTCGGTGAGAAATATGTCCAGGCCGCGATCCGCGCCGCGGGCGGCCTGCCGGTCCTGATCCCCGCCATCGGTCCCGAGTTCGGCGATGACGAGCCGGGCTTCCTCGAAGCGATGGATCGCCTGCTCGACAGTCTCGACGGCGTTCTGCTGACCGGCAGCCCGTCCAACGTCGAGCCGCATCACTATGGCAGGGAGAGCCGCGAGGGCACGCTGCACGACCGCGCGCGCGACTCCACCACCCTGCCGCTGATCCGGCACACGATCGACCGCGGCGTGCCGCTGTTCGCGATCTGCCGCGGCCTGCAGGAGGTCAATGTCGCGCTGGGCGGCTCGCTGCACCAGCACGTGCACGAGGTCGAGGGTCGGCGCGATCACCGGTCGCCCAAGTCGCCCGACATGGATGTGAACTATGCGCCGGCCCACGACGTCGACATCGCCGAGGGCGGCCTGTTGCAGCACCTGCTGGGCGAGCGTCGCGTGAGGGTGAACTCGCTGCATGCACAGGGAGTCGACAGGCTGGCGCCGCGGGCGCGAGTCGAGGCGACCTGCTGCGAGGACGGACAGGTCGAGGCGCTGAGCGTCCCCGACGCGCCGGGCTTCGTGCTGGCGCTGCAATGGCACCCCGAATACAAGGCCCTCGAT
>JBILYJ010000644.1:0-2806 GCA_044377795.1 Reyranella sp.
CCTTGTTGGGGCCCTGCTTCTTGCAATACTCGACATACTCCTTGGCCGTCTTCACCGGTACGTCGGGATGCACTGCCAGCACGTTGGCGACCTCGCCGAACAGCGCGACCGGCGCGAAGCTCTTCACACTGTCGTAGGGCATGTTCTTGTAGAGGAACTGGTTGGTGACGGCGGTGCCGACGGTGCCCAGCAGCAGCGTGTAGCCGTCGGCCGGGGACTTGGCGACGATCTCGGCCCCGACATTACCGCCGGCGCCGCTCTTGTTGTCGACCACGAACGTCTGGCCCCAGACTTCCTGAAGGTGCGCCGAGGCGATGCGGCCCAGAAGGTCGGTCGTCCCGCCCGGTGCGAAGGGCACGACCACGCGAACCTGCTTGTTGGGGTAGGTCGACTGCGCCCAGCCGTGGCGGGCCAGCATCGGGGCGGCGAGAGGAACGGCGACCGCGCCCGCGATGAGGCTCCGGCGACCGATCATCCTGGCGATTGTCTTATTGGTCATGGCGAAGCTCCCTTGTTCGGGCGACTATATCGTCCATCAATTGGGAGTAAAATGTGACCGCAGCCTTGATTGGGTACACAGATCGCATTTCGGTCCGGAGCGGCGAGAAGATCAGCTTCAAGGTCTCGAGCGCGGGACCGACCCCCTATCACGCCATGCTGGTCCGCATCGTGCGCGGCGATCCCAATCCCGGCGGACCGCCGCCGAAGCTCGAGGACCTGTCCGACCTGTTCGACGGCCGCTTCGCCTCGCGGATCCAGCATGCCTGGCCCGGCTCCTACGGTCTGGTCGAGGGGGCGAAGGATGTCGCACTGCCCGGGGCGCTCCAGGTCGAGGCCCTGATCTGGCCGACCCTTCCCGAGGATGGACCGCAGACCGTCATCTCGCGCCGCGACGCCGCCACGGGCGCGGGATTCGCGCTGGTGCTGACGCCCGACGGCATGGCGCTGGAAACCGGCACGGATCGCATTGTGGTGGGCAAGAAGCTGCGGGGACGCATCTGGTATCGCGTCTGGGCCAGCGCCGATCCCGAGACCGGCGCGCTGCGCGTCGGCCAGCAGCCGCTCGCGCGCGCCTACGGCACCGATGACGAGGGCGAGGCGAGCGGCAAGGCGTCGTCTCCCGCCCTGGAGACCGCCGCTCCGGTGATGATCGGCGCGGAGCGGGCGACCGACCGGCCGGCCCGTCGCTGCTTCAACGGCAAGATCGAGGCCCCGCGCATCCAGGGCTTTGCCGCCTGGGATTTCACGCGTCGCATGGACTCTATGGAGATCGAGGATACCGGCCCCAACGGGCTGCACGGGAAGCTGATCAACCTGCCGACCCGCGCCATGAAGGGATCGGCCTGGACCGGCGCGGAACGCGACTGGCGGCGCGCGCCACATCATTATGCGGCGATCCATTTCCACGACGACGACCTGCACGATTGCGGCTGGCTCGACGATTTCAGCTTCACCATCCCCAAGGAAATGAAGAGCGGCATCTATGGCATGCAGCTCTCCTGCGGGACCCACCGCGACGTCATCCCGTTCTTCGTGCGGCCGCAGGTCGGCAAGCCGCAGGCCAAGGTCTGCTACCTCGCCTCGACCTTCACCTATCAGGTCTATTCCAACTTCTCGCGCGGCGTGTACGACGACGCCTTCCGCAAAAGGGTCGCCGACTGGAAGGCCTATCCGCACAATCCCGACGAGCATCGCGACTACGGCCTCTCGACCTACAACCATCATCGCGACGGTTCGGGCGTGGCCTATTCCTCGCGGCTGCGGCCGCTGCTCACCTGGCGACCGAACTTCCTCAGTTTCAACGACGAGGCGGGGTCGGGACTGCGCCACCTGCCGGCAGACACGCACCTCACCGGCTGGCTCGACCGCATGGGCATCGCCTTCGACGTGGTGACCGATCACGACCTCGACGAGAAGGGCGTCGAGATCCTCTCCTCCTACAAGGTCGTGCTGACCGGCTCGCATCCTGAGTATCACACCGAGGGCACGCTCGACGCGCTGCAGGCCTATACCGAGAGCGGCGGCCGGCTGATGTATCTCGGCGGCAACGGATTCTATTGGCGCGTGGCGCTGTCACCCAAGGTGCCGGGCGCGATCGAAGTGCGGCGGACCGAGGGCGGCATCCGCACCTGGGCCGCCGAGCCGGGCGAGTATTACCACGCCTTCGACGGCGCCTATGGCGGCCTGTGGCGGCGTTCGGACCGGCCGCCGAATCTCCTCTGCGGCATCGGCTTCTCCAGCCAGGGCACCTTCGTGGGCGATTCCTACCGGCAGTCGCCGGCGGCGCGCGACAATACCCATGCCTGGGTTTTCGAGGGCGTGAAGGACGAGCTGTTCGGCGGCTACGGCTTCTCGGGCGGCGGCGCGGCGGGCTTCGAGCTCGACCGGCTCGACCACCGGCTGGGCAGCCCGCTCAACGCGGTGGTGCTGGCCTCGTCGGAAGGCCACGACCGCCGGAACTTCGTCGTGGTGCACGAGGAGCGGCTGGGCTTCACGACGACCATTCCCGGCCAGACGCTGGAGCAGCTGATCCGGGCCGACATGACCTACATCGAGAAGCCCAGGGGTGGCGCGGTCTTCTCGGTCGGCTCGATCACCTATTGCGGCAGCCTGCCCCACAACAAATTCGACAACGACGTGTCACGGCTCACCTTCAACGTGGTGAACAAGTTCGGGGAACTCGGCCTCAAATGGCCTTTTTGACCTGCGGCGTCAGCCGGGCGAGCAGGCCACGGGTGGCGGACTCGATCATGCCGATGGCACGCTCGTAGTCGTCGGCCGTGCCGCCGAACGGATCGGGAATGTC
>JBILYJ010000646.1:0-2797 GCA_044377795.1 Reyranella sp.
CTCGGGGGCCGCGTCGCCGCCGTCTCGTTGGCCATTCTCGCCATGGCTGCGGGCGGCGCGACCTATGCGTGGCTCGCCGGCTTCGTGCCGGAATCGTTCGGCACGCGCGGCTGGATGACGGGCCTGCTGGTGGCCGATCTGGTCATCGCGATCGCGCTGGTCTCCGTGGTTGCCGTTCGCCTGACCCAGCTCTGGCTCGACCGTAGGCGCGGCGCCGCAGGTTCGCGCCTGCACATGCGGCTGGTGCTTGTCTGCAGCGTCTTCACGATCACGCCGACGGTCATCGTTACCATCATCCTGTCGCTGCTGGTGATCAGCCTCACCGACTTCGTCGTGAAACCGTCGCAGGCCTCCTACGAGGCGGCGCGCGCCATTGGCGAGCCGGTGCGGCGTGCACGCGAGCAGGAGATACTGAACGACATCGGGGCTATCTCCGCCCCGCTGCAGGCCGAAGGCGTCGACGCGGTGCGCGACCCGGCGGCAACGAAGGCGATGTTGGAGCGCCTGATCGAGGGACGACCGATCATCGAGGCGACCGTGCTCGATGCGGACAAGGGCATCATCGCCCAGGCCACGGCTCCGGACGCGACGGGCATGGCCAATCCCGTCCCGCCGGCCCAGTTCCTCTGGCAGGCGGTGAACCAGGCGCGGCCCGTGCAGATCGAATCGCCGACCGGCGCCTACTTCGTGATGCAGCTCTTCGTCGGCGAGCCGCTGTTCCTGGCGACCGGCCACGCTGTCGACCTCAGGGTCGTCGACTACATCAAGAGCATCGAGTTCGCGGGCTCCTTCTATTCGCAGATCGAATCGGCGCTGCGACGCAGCCAGCTCATCCTCTTCGTGGTCTGCGGCGCCATCGCCTTCCTGATGCTGCTCGCCGCCGTCTGGCTCGCCATCCTGTTCGCCACGCGCCTCACCGAGCCGATCGGCGGCCTGATGCTGGCGGCCGAGCGAGTGCGGGGCGGCGATCTCAGCGCCCGCGTGGAGGAGGGACCGCCGAACGACGAGCTGGGTCAGCTCGCGCGCTCCTTCAACCGCATGGCCAGCCAGATCGAACAGCAGCGCGGCGAACTGGTGCATGCCAATACCGAGCTCGACACCAGGCGCCGCCTGACAGACGCGGTCCTCGCGGGCGTCTCCGCCGGCATTCTCAGCGTCGATGGCAAGGGCGTCGTGATGCGCTCCAACCGCTCGGCGCTGGACCTGCTGGCCCTGCCCGAGGACGGCGTGCTGGGAAGGCCGCTGATCGCGGTGATGCCGGAACTGGGGCCGCTGGTCGCACAGGCAGCTGAGCGGCCGGATCGGATGACCCAGGGTCAGGTCGAGATCCTGCAGCGCGGGGCGCGGCAGATCCTGCTGGTTCGGATCAGCGCCGCCACGGGTGCCGGCTTCGTCGTCACCTTCGATGACGTGACCGACCTGATGTCGGCGCAGCGCATGGCGGCGTGGGGCGACGTGGCCCGCCGAATCGCGCACGAGATCAAGAACCCGCTGACGCCGATCCAGCTCTCCGCCGAGCGGCTGAAGCGGCGCTACCTGAAGCAGATCAAGGAGGATCCCGAAACCTTCTCGATGTGTACCGACACCATCATCCGGCAGGTCGGCGACATCGGACGCATGGTCGACGAGTTCTCCTCCTTCGCCCGCATGCCGCGGCCGACAGTCAAGGAGGAGGATGCGAAGGAGATGTGCCAGCAGGCCCTGTTCCTGCAACGCAACGGCAATCCCGACATCCGCTACACGGCGAACCTGCCCACCCACCCGGTCACGCTCAACTGCGACCGGCGCCAGGTCGCGCAGGTGCTGACCAACATCCTGAAGAACTCGGCCGAGGCGATCGAGGGCAGGGACGAAACAGCGAACACGCCTTTGCCACAGGGCGAGATCAGCCTGTCGCTGATCGAGGACGGCGCCGGCTTGCGGATCGTCGTCGAGGACAATGGCCGGGGATTGCCCAAGGAGGGACGTGAGCGGCTGACCGAGCCTTACATGACGACCCGCAGCAAAGGCACCGGTCTCGGTCTCGCGATCGTGAAGAAGATCATGGAGGACCATGGCGGGTTCCTGTCGCTGCAGGATCGCGAGGGTGGCGGCGCTCGCATCAGTCTGGTATTCCGGCGGGACGCGAAGGAAATCGCGTCGGCCCGACCGCAGGCGACAGCCGCACAATGACCCGCCGTTCCATGCGGGCTGCTTGAAGTGACATGGCCCACGATATTCTGATCGTCGATGACGAACGCGATATCTGCACGCTGATCGCCGGCATCCTCGAGGACGAGGGCCACACCGCGCGCCGTGCCCACAACAGCACCGAAGCTATCGATGCCGTGCGGCAGCGCCGGCCGGCGTTGGTCATCCTCGACGTCTGGCTGCAGGGCAGCGAGCTCGACGGGCTGCAGATCCTCGAAGTCATCCGCCGCGAGGATCCGCCGATCCCCGTCGTGATGATCAGCGGCCACGGCACGATCGACACCGCCGTGTCGGCGATCAAGAGCGGCGCCTACGATTTCGTCGAGAAGCCGTTCAAGGCCGATCGCCTGCTGCTCGTCGTCGACCGTGCCATCGAGGCCGACAAGCTGAAGCGCGAGAACGTGGCGCTGCGCCGGCGCGCCGGCGGCGAGGTGACCTTCGTGGGCTCCTCCAGCGACGCCGCCAACGTGCGTGCGCAAATCGAGAAGGTGGCGCCTACCGGCAGCCGCGTCCTCATCACCGGCGCCTCCGGCTCGGGCAAGGAAACGGTGGCGCGGCTGATCCACCAGGGGTCGAAGCGCGCCGACGGGCCCTTCGTGGTCGTCAA